>USPH01000319.1 GCA_900556515.1 uncultured Collinsella sp. | reverse complement strand
TCGAGACCAACCCCTACAAAGCGCACTTCCCGCTCTTCCAGCAGCACCCCGAGATCGCCTTCCTCGATAGCGCCGCCACCGCGCAGCGCCCTGCCTGTGTGCTCGACGCCGAGCGCGACTTCTATCAGCGCATGAACGCCAACCCCCTGCGTGGCCTGTACTCGCTGTCCGTCGAGGCCACCGACGCCATCGCGAAAGTCCGCCAGCAGATCGCCGACCTCATCGGTGCCTCACAGGCCAACGAGGTCGTCTTCACCCGCAACACGAGCGAGTCGCTCAACCTGGTCGCCAAGAGCTTTGCACCCACGGTGCTCGAGCCCGGTGACGAGGTCGTCATCACCATCATGGAGCACCACTCCAACCTGATTCCGTGGCAGCAGGTCTGCCGCGAGACCGGCGCCAAGCTCGTCTACCTCTATCCCACCAAGACCGGCCAGCTCACCACCGAGGAGGTTCTGGCCAAGGTGGGACCCAAGACCAAGATCCTGGCCGTGGGTCAGGTCTCCAACGTGCTAGGCGTCGAGAACCCGGTCAAGAACCTCGGCAAGCTCGTGCACAAGTACGGCGGCTATCTGGTCGTCGACGGCGCGCAGTCGCTGCCGCACATGCCGGTCGATGTGGCCGACCTGGGCGCCGACTTCTTTGCCTTTAGCGCACACAAGGCCATGGGCCCCATGGGCATCGGCGTGCTGTGGGGCAAGATGGACCTGCTGAACGCCATGCCGCCCATGCTCACCGGTGGCGAGATGATCGACTCTGTTACTGAGCAGGACGCCGTCTGGGCGCCCGTTCCCGAGAAATTCGAGGCCGGCACGCAGGACGCCGCCGGCATCTTCGCCACGGGTGCCGCCCTTGATTACCTGGTCAACACGGTGGGCTACGAGAACATCCAGGCCCGCGAGCAGGCACTCGTCCACTATCTGATGGGCGAACTCATGCAGCTCGACTTTGTCCAGATCATCGGCTCCATCTATTGGGATAACCACCACGGCGTCGTGAGCTTTAACGTCAAGGGCATCCACCCGCACGACGTCGCGAGCATCATGGACATGGACGGCGTCTGCATCCGCGCCGGTCACCACTGTGCACAGCCGCTGCTCACCTGGCTGGGCGTCGAGAACCTCGCCTGCTGCCGCGCCAGCGTGGCCTTCTACAACGACAAGGCCGACATCGACAAGTTCATCGCCGGCCTGCATCACGTTTGGAGCACGTTCAATGGGTAATCTGTACACCTCCACCACATTTATGGAGCACAACTCGCACCCCGACTATAAGTACGAGATGGATGCTCCCACGCACGAGCACGACGGCATCAACCCCAGCTGCGGCGACGAGCTCACCTTGCAGCTGCGCGTCGAGAACGGCGTGATCGAGGAGGCCTCCTTTACCGGCCACGGCTGCGCCATCAGTCAGGCCAGTGCCGACATCATGGCCGACCTCATCACCGGCGAGACCGTCGAGGAAGCTCACCGCCTGGCAGAGCTCTTCCTCGCCATGATCCGCGGCGAGCAGCTCTCCGAGGAGGACCTGGAAGACCTGGACGAAGCCGCCCAGCTCCAGGACATCTCGCACATGCCCGCCCGCGTCAAATGTGCCGAGCTCGCCTGGCGCACCCTCGGCGGCATGCTCGAGGGGCAAACAAACCAGTAGCTTATGCCCCGAATCCAAGGTTTTTGATTGCCGAGCCGCCCGATACGGGCGGCTCTGTTTTTACCTAATGAGCGCGAACGCACAAAGTCCGCGCGTCCGGCGCCCCGTCTGACATTTGCCACACAGCCAGACACGAACACGGGCGTTTTCCACAGCACCAAAGGCCTGCGGCAGGACCCCGGGCCCGCCAAGCAATGCGCCAAGCCCCGTTCTGCGAAGCTCCGACTCGCTTCGCGCCTACCGCAGGCGGGTCCCATAGGGAGCGGCGTGCATTTTTGCGAGTATTCAGCACGCCAAGCTGTGTGTATACGCCTGTCTCTTATACACATCTGACGCTGCCGACGAAGCTAG
>USPH01000318.1 GCA_900556515.1 uncultured Collinsella sp. | reverse complement strand
CGAGATCTGCGCATGTCTCGTGGGCTCGGAGATGTGTATAAGAGACAGCATATGTCAGATTTGGAGTGTGCATGGCAGGAAGACGCGAAAAACTGCGCCGCGTCGGGATCATCCCCGAATACCGCGGCTTTACCCCCGATGGCCTGGCCAGCGGTGATGCCATCGACATGACCGTCGACGAGCTTGAGGTGCTGCGCCTGTGCGATCTGGAGGGCCTCAATCAGGAGGCCGTCGCCCTGCACATGGGCATCGCCCGCGCCACGGTGGCGGCAATCAGCAGTCGCGCGCATCGCAAGGTGGCAAACGCGCTGGTCAACGGACGAGCGCTCGTCATCGAGGGCGGCAATATCGCGTACTCCCCCATCGCCACGACGACGGCCGCATGGCCAGCAAAGGAGGTCGGCACCATGAGGGTGGCAACGACGTACGACAACGGCAACATCTTTATGCACTTTGGCCGCAGCGAGCAGTTCAAGATCTACGACATCCAGGATGGCAAGGTGCTCAACGAGCAGGTCGTAGGCACCGGCGGCACCGGCCACGGCGCCTTGGCGGGCCTGCTTGCCAACGGTGGCGTTGACACGCTCATTTGCGGCGGTATCGGCGGCGGCGCTATCAACGCGCTTGCCCAAGCCGGCATCACGGTCTATGCGGGCGCCCAGGGCAGCTGCGATGCCTGCGTCGAGGCCCTCATTGCCGGCACGCTCGCACAGAACGGCGAGGCCACCTGCGACTGCCATGGACATGATCACGAGCACATCCACGAGCATGGCGAGTCCTGCGGCTGCCACGGTCACCACGACCATGACGGGCACGAAGGCTGCGGATGCCACTAGCGGCAAGCACCTCGTCGAGAACGCGCTTCCACGCGTGCGACAACCAGCGAACAAACGGCGAAGGCCGCCTGGAATACCATCCAGGCGGCCTTCGCCATACACGACTCAACTAGTCGTTACTTCTTGTTGCGCATCTGCGCTTCCATCTGGCGCAGCAGGTCCATATCGGACTTGGGGCCGCCCGTTCCCAGGCCGCCCATGCCGCCCAGCCCCATGGCATCCAGACCGGGAATATTGGGCATGCGCATCTTTTTGCCCTTCTTACCCTTCTTGCCCTTCTTGCCGCCGGCCTGCGCCTGATTGGCCATCGTGCGCATGCGGCCCATCATCTTATTCATCTCGCCCCACTGCTTCATAAGGCTATTGACCTCGGTGGGGGTCACGCCGGCGCCCTTGGCAATGCGGGCACGGCGCTGGCCGTTGATGATGGAGGGGCGAAGGCGCTCCTCCTTGGTCATCGACATGATGATGGCCTCGTTCTTATCGAAGATACCTTCGTCCAGGTTACCACCCATCTGGTTAAGCGCACGCTGGCCACCGGGGAGCATGCCCAGAATGCCCTTCATGCCGCCCATCTTCTTGACGGCCTTCATCTGGTCGAGCATGTCGTTCATGGTAAAGCCCTCGCGCAGCATGCGCTCGGCGGCCTCGAGCTGCTCGGCGTCGGCCGCCTCCTGGGCCTTCTCGATGATACCGACAACGTCGCCCATACCCAGAATGCGCTTGGCCATACGATCGGGGTAGAACGGCTCCAGCGAATCGGGCTTCTCGCCCATGCTCACAAACTTGATGGGCTTGCCGGTCACCTGGCGCACGGAAAGCGCGCCGCCGCCACGGGCGTCGCCGTCGAGCTTAGAGATAATCACGCCGTCAAAGTCGGTGCGCTCGGCGAAGGTCGAGACGACGTTGACGATATCCTGACCGGTCATGGCATCGACGACCATCAGCACCTGATCGGGCTTGACGGCCTTCTTGATGTCCACGGCCTCCTGCATCATCTGCTCGTCAATCTGAAGACGACCGGCGGTATCGACAATGACCACGTCGCGCAGGTGGTCGACGGCCTCCTGGATGGCACCCTTGGCAATGTCGACCGGGTGCGCGCCGTCACCGCGGAAGACCGGCACGCCGATCTCGCCACCGAGCGTGGCCAGCTGGTCGGCAGCGGCGGGACGATA
>USPH01000317.1 GCA_900556515.1 uncultured Collinsella sp. | reverse complement strand
CGCCACCAAGCATGCGCAGGCGCACCAGGTCCATGTGCGCCTGTGGCAGGAAGGTTCGGCTGGCGATGCCGTCGCGCGCATGACGATTTCCAACGATGGGTCCCCGGCCCCCGTATCGTATCGCGAGGGAACGGGTATCCCAGGTATGAGGCATGTCGCACAAGATCTGGGCGGCAGCCTGGAAGTCCACGCCGCCCCGCCCTTTACGCTTGCGGTGTCCATCCCGCTGAGCCCCGACGCCACGGTCCAAAGGAGAAGCTCATGATCCGCGTCCTTATCGTCGAAGACCAGGCAATTCTGCGCGAGAGCTTGGCTCGCTCCGTTGGCGACCAGCCCGATATGACCGTCGTCGCTGCGATCGCCGATGCCTCCGAGGCCTTGGGTGTCGCGCTCAAGGAGCGCCCGGACATGATACTGATGGACGTGTGCACCGAACACGATTCAAACGGCATCGTGGCGGCGGCGCGCATCAAGGAGCGGCTGCCCGAGTGCCGCATCATTATCATGACCGGCATGCCCGAGATCACCTTTGTCGATCAGGCCCGCGAGGCGGGCGTCGATAGCTTTGTGTACAAGAACGTCGGTATCGACGAGCTGTTCGCCGTGATGCGCTCCACGCTGGCGGGCTATTGCACGTTTCCCAAACCACCCGAGAGCATTTTCTCGGGCACGGCGGCACTCGACGATGTCGAGCTGTCGATCTTGCGCCTTGCCTGCGAGGGCAAAAGCCGTCGCGAGATCGCGGCCGAGCTGTTTATGAGCGAGGGCACCATCAAGCGTCGCATCTCGGAGATCCTCAACAAGACCGGCTACGACAACATCATGCGCCTGGCCGTGCACGCAGTAACGGAGGGCAGCATCGTTCCCAACATGGAGCGCTAGCGCTCGTTACGCATCGGCATAAAAACGACGGGGCCGCAGGAACAACTCCTGCGGCCCCGTCTGGTGTGCGCGGATGTGTCCGCCAATCCGCGGCTGTCGGTGTCTGTCGCTACGCGATGGTCGCGGTGTAGGAAGCGACGTCCTCGTAGGAATCGGTCAGGTAGGCGTCGATACCGATGGTCGTGTTGACCAGGCTGTCGAAGCTGTCAAGCGTGCCCTTCGAGAAGGTGAACTCTTCGGTGGCGTTGGTGCCGGGCATCAGGTGGGCCGAGAACCAGGCTTCCTTCATGGTGCCGTTGACGTTGGTCTTGCCGGTGGGGGCGTAGAAGGTCAGGTCCTTGTCGCTCTTGTTGACGATGTTGACGACAAAGCCGATGTCGCCCCAGTCGTCCTGGAACTTCTCGGTGATGGTGATGGTGCACAGGTCGTCATCGGCGACGGTGACGGCGGGGGAGATTTCGACGCTTTGGACATCGTCGTCTTCGACGGCCTCATCGATCTCCTCTTCCTTCTCGGCCGCCTCGCGATCCTTCTTCACCGTACCGGACAGGTCCTTGTCGGACTTGGTGAAGATGAGCTTGTCGCCGTCCACCTCCAGGACGAGCTTGGCGTCCTTGAGCTTCAGGTCGTGCGACTCATCTTCGGCGGTAATCGTTACGGTGGTGGCGTCCTTGGCCTCCCATTTCAGGTCGGCGACCTCAAGGAACATGTCGAGGACGCCCGTGCCGTCTTCGTCAAGGATCAGGATACAGTTGAGGCCCCACTCCTTGAGCATATCCATGTACTCATCGGTGAGCTCTTCGCCGTCCAAGGTTCCACCCGAGTACTGCCAGCTGCCGACGAAGTTGGCCTTGGGGTCCTTGCCGCCGCCGCTGCAGCCCGTCAGGGCAAAGGCGAGCGCCAGGACGCATGTCAGGAATGCGAGTACGGACTTTTTGAACGTTGTCTTCATGGTGTCCTCCTTTATCGAACGAAACCCATAGAAGCAAATGCGGGGGCGGCGGATCCCCCGCCAATTACCAGATGGAGGGGCTAGGGCCTGGGTGTTCCGCAGTTGCTGCAGAACTTGCCGCCGTTTTCGCTGCCGCAGTTGGGGCAGAACCTGTCTCTTATACACATCTGACGCTGCCGACGAA
>USPH01000316.1 GCA_900556515.1 uncultured Collinsella sp. | reverse complement strand
CTTCTAGCTTCGTCGGCAGCGTCAGATGTGTATAAGAGACAGGGATCAGACCGAGGATGGCGTTCTCGGCCCAGACAAAGATGGGGCCGACGGCAACGAGCGTCACGAGCACGGTCACGAACACGGAGACGAGAGGAGTCACAAAGAGGTCGAACATCTCAGGAACGATCTTGTGCAGGCGCTTCTCGAGGAAGGCGAGAATGGCGCAGGCGATGACGATGGGGATCACATGACCCTGATAGCCGACCCACTCAAAGCTGTACACGCCGGGGATGACGGTGACCATGGTCTGCACGCCCTCGGAGGCAACCGTATAGGCGCTCTGCAGCGAGGAGTTGATGAATGCACCACCGACGACGGCGCCCAGATACGGGTTGGCGCCAAAGGCCTTAGCGGCGGAGTAACCGATCAGGATCTGCAGAATGCCAAAGGACGTGCCCGAGACCAGATCGGCAATCTTATAAATAAAGTTATTGGTGTCGAGCGCGATAAAGCCGTTGGAGGCCATAAAGTTGAGGGCGCTCATAATGCCCAGCAGCAGGCCCGAAGCCACGATGGCGGGGATGATGGGGACAAAGACGTCGCCGAGTACCTTAATGGCGCGCATAAAGATGTTCTGCTGCTGCGCCGCGGCCTCCTTGACCTCGGCCTTGGTGGCAGCCTCGACGCCGCTGAGCGCGATGAACTCTTCGTAGACCTTGTTGACGGTGCCGGTGCCAAAAATAATCTGGAGCTGGCCTTGGGCTTCAAAGACGCCCTTGGCGCCATCGACATTCTCGAGGGCCTCCTTGTCGACCTTGGCGTTATCGGCAATCACCAGGCGCAGACGCGTGGCGCAGTGTGCGGCCGAAACAACGTTGCCGGCGCCACCGATGTTGTCGAGCACCTCTTGGGCTGATTTGCGGTAGTCCATGACTTCCCTTTCCTCCAACGGGCGCATCTGCACCCGGCCATCTTTGACACTTACACTGTAATCGTTTTCAGTTTCATATATCTGTAATCGTTTTCATAGTAGGGTGAACGGTAGGAAAAAGGCGGCGAATGGTAGTTTTGGGACAAAAAACGGGGGACTCAAAGGCGGGCAGGCACGATCAAGACCTAGACATTCATCAACTGATGGCCGAGCTTGAGCGTCTTTAGGCCGTTCTCCCCCTCCGCGCCATCGAGCGTGTTGAGCAACATATTGGTCGCCTCGACACCGCTGGTCAGGTAGCCGTAATGCACGGTGGGAATGCCGCCCGTCAGCGCGCGCAAAAACGCGTTGTCGCCGAAACCGCTCACGCGGTGCATGCCCTCGCCCGTGCCGCGAACCTCATCGATGGCACGCAGCGCGCCCGCCGCCATGGTGTCGGTCGCGCAGGCGATAAACGAAACATCGGGAGCGACGGAAAGCAGCTCACGCGCCGCACCATAGCCCGAGTCGAGCGTAAACGAGCCCAGGCGAATCAAGGCGGAATCGAGCGGGTTGCCCGCAGCGCGCAGGCCGGCCTCAAAACCGCGACGGCGGTCATAACCGGCAGCGCGGTCCTCTTCGGTAACTCCGATGTAAGCGATCTTGCCATCCACCCGACCTGCAAGCGCACGGCCGAGCTCAAAGGCAGCCTCGTAATCGTCGTGATAGACGCACGCCGCGCCCTCGACATGCTGGCCGATCAACACAATGGGCACACGACACGACTCGATCGCGCGACGGTGCTCATCGGTGATCATGGTTGCCACGAGCACGATGCCATCGACCGGATGGTTCTGGAACAGGTCGAGATACTCGAGCTCGCGATCGGCCGCGTTATCGGTATTGGCAAGGAGCATCTGGTAGCCACGGCGACCGAGCACCTGGCCAATACCGGCGGTAATGCGGCTTACGGATTCCGAGTTAATCTTAGGTACGATGACGCCGATGAGCTTGGTGGAACCGGTGCGCAGCGCGCGAGCCTGGCTGGATCGCACGTATCCGGTCAGCTCAATCGCCTGCTTAATGCGCTCGGCTTTGTCCGCCGAGATATATCCACCGTTGAGGTAGCGCGAGACGG
>USPH01000315.1 GCA_900556515.1 uncultured Collinsella sp. | reverse complement strand
GATCTGCGCATGTCTCGTGGGCTCGGAGATGTGTATAAGAGACAGGAACAGGAGTAGTTACCATATCGAAGGCGGAGACATTCTTGTTATCAGTGCTAAGACAATTTTAGTTGGAATCTCTGACCGAACTGAACCCGCCGCCGTCGAGTCACTTGCAAAAGAGCTCCTGACCTCAAATAAATTCCAGACCACCGAGCTAATTGCGATTCGAGTCCCCTCTGACGGGCTGCGTATCCACCTCGATACGTTCATAAGTAGAATTGATCACGACGCGTTCCTCATCGATCGTGAGATATGCAATGCCGTTGATGCATACAGCATTCAACTAAAACGATCCGGAAAGGGCCTTACGATCACTCCTATCGATCGCACGATTCCGGAAATACTCTCTGCAGCCTGTTGCGAACCAATAAAAGTAATTGACTGCGGAGGCGGGAATCAAACCGCCTACGAAAGAGAGCGCCGGAACAACGCAACGTCTATCCTTGCGCTCTCGCCAGGAAAACTATGCGTATATGAAGAAAACGTTTGGACCAACGAAGCGCTTGAGAAAGCAGGAATGGAATTATTCCCGTTATCCATTGACGAGCTCACCAAAGGCTATGGTGGCACAAACTGTCTATGCCTCCCCCTGTGGCGAGAGGATCTATAGCCATGGGCTTCGGGGCAAATATTCGTAAACTCCGCACCATGGAGCATCTTGGTCAGGCGCAACTTGCAGAGATGTTGGGGGTATCTAAAGAGACCGTTTGTCGTTGGGAAAAAAGTCGGTATGCCCCCCGTGAGCGCCATATTGAAAAGTTACAAGCGCTCTTCGGTTGCACCCGCGATGAACTTGTTGGCGAGGAAAACGGTTTGGCCGTAAAGCTCGCAAATAAAAGAATCGTCACCGACGAAGACCCTGCTATCCACGAAATGGAGGGCGCATTTCCCGTCATCGATATCGAATCGCAAAAGCGCCGCATCACGCACAGCCAACAAAATGCTTGCGCGCCCGTAGACGTAGCCAAGCGTCACCCACATAGCGTTTTCGTTAAAATCAAAGGTGACGAAATGTCCCGCATTTACCCTCCCGGCAGCTTACTACTTGTCGATACCACCGCAAAGCCTTGGAACGGCTGTGCTGTATTGGCGCTCGCAGACGGTAAAACACCGGTAATTAGGCGATTTGCAGAAGGAAACGACATGATTGTGCTGTCGTCCCATTCATATGCAACAGCAAGTCCGGATCTGATGTTTAACAAACGGAGGATTAGAATCATAGGAGTCGTCGTTTGGTATCAAGCGAGCCACGATCACACGCTTAATTAAATCGACTTTCCCAAAAACGACCGTACCGCACAGACAGCTCAAGGCCCCAGCCCAAATGAACTACTTTTTGGCGGCTTTGCGCTCGTCGCGGATACGGGCGCGGTCCATGGCCGCCTCGACAGCCGAGAAGCGGCAACCACAGTAGTTCTGCCGATACATGCCAAGCTCGCGCGAACGGCGTGTCGCCTCGGGGTAATACGGGCGAAAATCGCGAATCACCGGGGTGAGACCGCGGGCGGCAGCCAGACGCTCCAACACATCATTGCAGGTTTCGAACAACTGGTACGGCGAGACGGCGAGCGTCGTGCCCACAAACTCAAACCCGCGCTCCTGGGCCACACGGCACGCCTCGGCCAGACGCAGGGCATAGCATGCGCGACAGCGACGGGCTCGATCGGCGCCCAGCGGGGCCACGCCGGCCTCCCAGCGCTCCCGGTCCTCCCCCGCCTCGATAAGCTCGATGTCGCCATCGGCACACCACCGGCGCAGCTCGTCCAAACGCCGCTGCCATTCATCGTGCGGCTGAATATTGGGGTTTGTCCAGCAGATTGTGGGCTCAAACCCTTCCTCGCGCAGCAGGCGGACCGGCTCAAGAGAGCACGGCGCACAGCACGCATGCAGCAACAACGGCTTCATCGACATCTCCTCACCCGAAAAAGCGCACGCCAAAGGCTGTCTCTTATACACATCTCCGAGCCCACGAGACATGCGCAGATCTCG
>USPH01000314.1 GCA_900556515.1 uncultured Collinsella sp. | reverse complement strand
CTGCACAGGCACTCGCGCAGAAGCTGCGCACGGCGCTCAAATTCCTGACAGGCGCGCTCGGAGCGGGCATGCGCCGCCACGACGCTCTTGCGGGAATGGATGCCGATATTGGTGGTGAGATCGGTCGCCGGGGTGATAACAGGGTCGACGGCGCTTTTGACGGGAACCACGCTACATCACCGCCCTGCCGGTAAGGGCCGCGATAAGCGACCGCTCGCCCAGCTGAACCAAGGCTCGCTCGACATCGGAATCGAGGAAGAGTGGTGACAGGCGCTCGGACTCCGGGCCCTGGCCCTCGCCGATAAGGCCGGCATGGCGGAGCGTCTGGCGGAGCGAGCCCTTAATGCGCTTGACCGTGGCCTCAGTCCAGCGGGCCGCGTCCGGATACTCCGTGGTAAAGCGTGTCATAAAGGCGTTGAGGTCAACCGCCGTAAAGGCATAATCGAAGTTTTGTAGGCGCTCCCCTACCTCGACGAGCACGAGCTCGCGCACGATATCGTAGCGGCAGATCATGCTGTAGAAGATGGCCTGGTCCGCCTGCGTGGGAGTGCCGGATGCCATGAGCCTGGTTAGGGATGACGCAGCCTCGACGGCGGTTTTGGGGTCGATGCCGCGCGCGGCGCATGCGGCGTCTGTGGGCACCATGGCGTCAAGGCGGCGAAGGCACACGGTTGCGCGGTTGGCGACCATGCGCTCCGTGGGATATTGAAAGAGGTTCTCGCTCTTTACGCGTACAATGACCTGCTCGTCGCTTGCGCCCTGCATACGAAGGGCAGCGACGATGCGCATCTCATGCGGGAGGATTTTCTCGCGGGTGAGCACCCCCCCGAACGCTTTTTGTGGTTACATCCACAGTACACGCTCCAAGGGTGTCAAAGGCTGTCACAAGTGCGCCGCAACCCGGCAGGCAGGCGCGGCGCACATGACAATAATCATACCTGATGGTAAAAAAGTTACCACGCCCAGAGTGTCAAATGTTGAGCAACAAAATTTAATCCGGTTAACGGTCATTTTCGCAGCTTAGAAACTTTAACGAGGTCGCCCCAAATCACACTTGCCAGACAACCGCGCTTACGAATGCAGGCACGCACACGCCCAACGCCACCCTCCGCTACACTCAACATAGAGTTATACATATGATTCTATGTAAGGAGTTTCATATGCCTGTCGTAAAGCCTATTTCTGATCAGACGCGCGCGCTAACTACCATTCAGGAACGCGAAGATCACATTCAACGTACCATCGCTCATGGTTACGACGACCTCGCCAACGGTCGTGTGCGCCCCTGGAAACAAGCGAAGGCCGAGGCGGATCGGATGCGAGCCATCAGGTAAGGTCGCCCCTCCCCCATGTAACCATCCTGTAAATCATAGCGGCGCACTCGAGTTTTACCGTGATGCGGTCGCGCCTGGCGCTCCACTGTGCTAAAGTATCCCGAACGTTCAAACGACTACGAGGGGAACTAGAAGATGGCACGTGTGCACAACTTCTCAGCTGGCCCGGCCGCACTGCCCACAAGCGTGCTCGCCGAGATCGCCGACGAGATGATGGACTACCGCGGTTGCGGCATGTCCGTGCTCGAGATGAGCCATCGATCTAGCATGTACCAGCAGATCATCGACGACGCCGAGGCAACCCTGCGCCGCCTGCTGAGCATCCCCGACAACTACCGTGTCCTGTTTTTGCAGGGCGGCGCCACGTTGCAGTTTGCGGGCATCCCGATGAACCTCATGCGCCGCGGCCGCGCCGGCTACGTCGTGACCGGCAACTTTGCCAACAAGGCGTACAAAGAGGCCGCCAAGTACGGCGAGGCCGTGCTACTCGCGAGCTCCGAGGACACCAATTTCGACCGCATACCCACCATGGCCGACATCAACGCGCGCATTGCCGCCGAGACCGCGGGCGACGGGCTCGCCTACGTCTACATCTGCCAGAACAACACCATCTTTGGCACCATGTTCCACGAGCTGCCCGATTGCGGCGACGTGCCGCTGGTCGCCGATGTCTCGAGCTGCTTTCTGTCGCAGCCGCTCGACGTCGAGC
>USPH01000313.1 GCA_900556515.1 uncultured Collinsella sp. | reverse complement strand
GTCGCGATTGGGGTCCCGCCTACGGAATCGGAACTAAAGGTCGCCGAAGCTTTCTGCCAGCATCGGCGCCTTATGCGAACGCTAGCCTAGCACTGCTCGAGTGCCTGCTCAAGGTCGGCAATCAGATCGGCCGTGTCCTCGAGGCCGCACGACAGGCGCACCATGTCGGCGGAGATACCGCAGGCGATGAGTTCCTCGTCGTTCATCTGGCGATGCGTAGCGTTAGCAGGATGCAGGCAGCAAGTGCGGGCGTCGGCAACGTGCGTGGCGATCTGGGCGAGCTTGAGGCTCTTCATAAAGGTCTCGGCCGCCGCGCGACCACCGTTAAAGCCAAAGCTCACAACGCCGCAGGTACCGTTGGGCATGTACTTCTGAGCGATGTCATAGTACTTATCGCCCTCCAGGCCCGGATAGCTCACGAAGCGCACCTTGGGATGGCTCTGCAGGAACTTGGCAACGGCCAGGCCGTTCTCGCAATGACGCGGCATGCGCACATGCAGGCTCTCGAGCGAGCTGTTCAGGAAGAAGGCCGCCTGCGGATTCTGCATAGGACCAAGATCGCGCATGAGCTGAGCGGTTGCCTTGGTAATGAAGGCACCCTCGCGACCAAACTTCTCGGCATAGGTCACGCCGTGGTAGCTCTCATCGGGCGTGGTAAGACCCGGGAACTTGTCCGCATGAGCCATCCAGTCAAACTGGCCGTGGTCAACGATCACGCCGCCCAGGTAGGCAGCATGTCCATCCATGTACTTGGTGGTGGAGTGCGTAACGATGTCGGCACCCCACTCAAAGGGACGGCACATCACAGGCGTCGGGAAGGTGTTGTCGACCATCAGCGGCACGCCGTGGTCATGTGCGGCCTTGGCAAAGCGCTCAATATCGAGCACGGCAAGGGCGGGGTTGGCAATCGTCTCGCCAAAGACGAGCTTGGTATTGGGCTCAAAGGCTGCCTCGAGCTCCTCATCGGTGCAGTCGGGGGCAACGAACGTGCAGGTCACGCCCATGCGGCCCATGGTGTGGGCGAGCAGGTTATACGTACCGCCGTAAATGGCAGAGCTCGCGACCACGTGATCGCCGGCACCGGCCACGTTAAAGATCGCGAGGAAGTTCGCAGCCATGCCCGAGCTCGTAAGCATCGCGGCGGCGCCTCCCTCCATCTCACAGATCTTGGCGGCAACCAAATCGCACGTGGGGTTCTGCAGGCGGCTGTAGAAGTAGCCCGACTCCTCCAGGTCAAACAGCTTGCCCATGTGCTCGGACGTGTCGTACTTCCACGTGGTGGACTGGTAGATGGGCACCTGGCGCGGCTCGGCATCTCCCGGGTGATAGCCGCCCTGAACACATGTAGTACCGATGGTCTGCTCGCTCATATCTAGCTCCCTTGCCTGGGTTTTAGTTTTATTCGGTTCACGATACCGCTACCCCGCACCCCTCTCAACCCATCCCCAAAGTAGGTTATGGGAGTAATTGATCAGGGGGTATTTATCTCAAGCCTTGGGGATTTGCTCGATAGATAAAAACGAGGCATACATGAAGCTCTCGATGATTACATGCCCCGTCACGGGTACCATAGGCGAGTACACCGTGACCAAGGAGACAACGATGAAGCAAATCGATACTGCTCAGCTCGACACCGCCGCCTGCCAAGCTCAGGCTGCCGAATACCACGCCCAAGGCTTCAACTGCGCACAGGCCGTCGCCTGCACGCTCGCACCTGCCGTCGGGCTCGACCCCCAGACCGCCTTTACCCTCACCGAGGGCTTTGGCGCCGGCATGGGCGGCATGACCGAAACCTGCGGCGCCATCTCGGGTGCCGTGGCCATCATGGGCTTTGTAATGAGCGACGGCATGGAAAACCCCAAGACCAAGGGCCAGACCTACAAGCTGTCGCGCGAAATCGCCAAGCGTTTTGGCGAGAAGAACACAACGACCGTCTGCGGCACGCTCAAGGGCATCGGATCGGATAAGGGTCCGCTCCGCAGCTGCCCCGGTTGCATCGACGATGCCATCGAGATCTGTCTCTTATACACATCTCCGCGCCCACG
>USPH01000312.1 GCA_900556515.1 uncultured Collinsella sp. | reverse complement strand
CGCGCCCTTGAAGTTGAACGTCAGATTGTCCAAATGCGGCCCGCGCAGCGTCGAGTCGTTACGCGGTTTGGTAAAACCGCGTAACTAAACCAACTTGAAGCCCTTGCGCTTGCCCACGGAGAGGGTGTCGCCCAGCTTGAGAGCGCTGGGATCGATGTTATAGCTCTTGGGAGCCACGGCCTTGCCGTTGATCTTGACGCCGCCGCCGTCGATATCGCGACGAGCCTGGCCGGCGCTCGCCGAAAGACCCAAGTCCTTGAGCAGGCCGGCGAGGTAGATCTGGCCCTCGTCGTTAACAGTCAGCTCAACGTGCTTCTCGGGGAAGTCGGCGAGCTGGCCCTCCTTGAACACGCGGTCGAACTCGGCCTGAGCCTCGTCGCCGGCACCGACGCCGTGGTAGGTGTCGCACAGGTCGCGGCCCAGAGCGCGCTTGAGCTCGTAGGGGTCGGCAGAACCATCGGCCAGGGCAGCGTCGATCTTGTCGACCTCGGCCGGGGTGAGCGAGCTCGCCAGGCGGTAGTACTTGCCGATCATCTCGTCGGGGATGGACATGGTCTTGCCGAACATGTCCGCCGGCTCATCGGTGAGGCCGATGTAGTTGCCGTAGGACTTGGACATCTTGCGGGTGCCGTCGGTGCCCTCGAGCAGCGGCATGGTGAGCGCGATCTGGGGCTCCATGCCCATCTTCTCCATGAGCTCACGGCCGGCGAGCAGGTTGAAAAGCTGGTCGGTGCCGCCCATCTCCACGTCAGCCTTAATCATGACCGAATCGTATGCCTGCATCACGGGATACAGGAACTCGTGCAGGGCGATCGGCGTCTGGGACTGGTAGCGCTTGGTAAAGTCATCGCGCTCAAGAATGCGGGCGACGGTGAACTTGGAGCACACCTGCAGCAGACCGGCCAGATCCATCGACAAGATCCAGTCGCCGTTGTGCACGATGGTGGTCTTCTCGGGGTCCAGGATCTTCATGGCCTGGCTCACGTAGGTCTCGGCATTGGCCTCGATCTGCTCCTGAGAAAGCTGCGGGCGGGTGGAATTCTTGCCCGAGGGGTCGCCGATCAGTGCGGTACCGTTGCCGATGATGAGGGTGACGTTGTGGCCCAGGTCCTGGAACTGACGCATCTTACGCAGCGGCACGGCGTGGCCCAGGTGCAGGTCGGGGCTGGTGGGGTCGACGCCGAGCTTGATGTTGAGGGGCTCGCCCTTCTCAAGCTTCTTGCGAAGGTCGGCCTCGGGAACGATCTGCGCGGCGCCCGAGGTGATGATACGCATTTGCTCGTCAACAGACAGCATTGGGTATCCTCCTTTTGCTATAGCACCCTCGCCGAAAACGGCGGTGCTGGAAGTCCATAAACTCTCTTATGATAACAAACTGACGCGACGCGGCACCTACGACAGGAAAATCCTCGTCCTGCCGCATGCGTCAATGGCAACTGGCAGACGTGTACCGTCACGCTCGACCAAATATCGTGTTTGCCGACGACGCAAGCAGTCGCGGCAACGGACCTGTCCCGTCGAATCGGTGGCGCAGACGCCCTCGGCGGTCAGCAGGCAGTGCTCGCACACCATAAGCTCGGGACGGTCGGCGTCGACCGGACCCAAAACGCCGGGTTCAACGGCCAGTTCGGCAATACGCTCCGCATCATTGCCGAGCAACTCGGCCGGCAAGTACACCCGCCCCGCACCGAGTCCGCGCAGCCAGGTAAGTGTGGCCCGATTCGCGCAGAACACCGGCGCCGCCACGTCAAACGTCACGCCCAGCTCGCGAGCGATCACCACCTGTCCCAGGTTGCGGCAGACGACGCGCCCGGCACGCTGCATCAGTGAGCGGGTCCAGTCAGCGTCACCCGTGCGGCACACCTCGTCAAGCACCACAACGGCGTCGGACAAATCGAGTTCTCCGCGCGGGTCGGCATCCATCAGCTGCCAAGCAAAAACCATGCGAGCGGGAACCGCGCACTCCACCAACTCCGTCGACGCACCGCCATCCACCGCAACGTCCTCAAAGGGCAGCACCTCAACCTGTCTCTTATACACATCTCCGAGC
>USPH01000311.1 GCA_900556515.1 uncultured Collinsella sp. | reverse complement strand
CCCCTACCCCTACCCCGGCGAGCAGTACATCCTCTCGGTCGACCGCTATCAGATCGAGGTCATGGACCATCTAGACGAACTTCCCGCCACAGGCGCTGTCATCTTCTGCACCTTCCCCAAGGTGCGCGATGGCGTCGGATACCCTGCGCGCGTTTTTGCGATCTGTCCCGCGGCATAAGCGCACAGTGCAATAGTTTCTTTTTCATAACAGCAGCCCCACGCGCTTACCAAACGCCCCGGCGACATACAATCCATCAGGCGCCCCTTACGCGGGCGCCTTTTATATGGGGAGATGATTCGCATGCAGATCAACAAGGTCGCCTTTATCGGCAAGGGCGGCGTCGGCCTGCTCTACGGCAGCATGATCGCCAGGGCGCTCGGCAGCGACGCCGTCGAATACGTTATGGATGACGCACGTTTTGAGCGTCACGCGGGCGATGCGCTCACCGTCAACGGCGAGCCCTGTGTGCTCAAGTCCGTCCGCGCCAGCGAGGTAACGCCCGCCGATCTGGCCATCCTTACAGTCAAGACGACTGGACTCGATGTGGCACTCAAGACTATGGAGCGCGTCGTGGGACCCAACACGCTCATCGCCTCGCTGTGTAACGGCATTACAAGCGAACAAAAGATTGCCGAGCGCTTTGGCTGGAAGCACACCGTCCTGGGTATCTGCCAGGGCATGGACGCCGTATTCCTCGACGGCGCGCTCACCTTTACCAACACTGGCGAAATCCGCTTTGGTGCGGCAGCCGGCACCAACCCCGCGACCGTCGCCGCCATCGACGAGCTCTACACACGCTGCGGCATCGCCCATACCGTCGAGAGCGACATTGCGCACCGCATGTGGGCCAAACTCATGCTCAACGACGGCATCAACCAGACCTGTATGGCCTACGGCGGGACCTACGGAAGCGCCACGGAGCCGGGCTCCGAGCAGCGTCGCTGCTTTGTTTCCGCCATGCGCGAGACGCTTGCGGTCGCCAACGCCGAGGGCGTTGAGCTGACCGAGGCAGACCTGACGCAGATGGTGCACCTCATCGAGGGAATCGACCCCGCCGGTATGCCCTCGATGGCGCAGGACCGCATCGCGCAACGAAAAACCGAAGTTGAGGAGTTCGCGGGCACCATCTGCCGTCTGGCGGCCAAGCACGATATCCAGGCACCGCAAAACGAGTGGCTCTATCGGCGCATCCGCGATATCGAGGCAAGCTGGTAGCGCCCGGCTCACCACGACAACAGACTCAACAGCAAAGCCGCCGCAAGGGAACCTTTCCCCTGCGGCGGCTTTCATCTTCGTCTATGACCGGCGGCAACCTCACAACAGTTAGCGTTGCGACTCAGGCACCTCGTCCTCGCCATCGCGGCAAAGAACTACACCCGCACTTCCCAGCAGCGCAGCCGCGATCAACGCACCGACCACGATAGAGGCAGCCCCACAAGACCCCTGCATACCCGCGACGAGCGCGGCCGTAGGACCAAGGCAACCAAGCGTCAATGCAACGGCGGCAACGGCGATATCTCGAGCGTTCACAAGACCACTTCCTCCACGAGAAAGACTTTGCTTCTCGTGACTTAGTGTGCCCCGCGCCCATATGCGCGGCGTACTGCCACGGTAAGCGCTCTGTTAGCTCAAACGCATACATAGAACGGGCGTCCTTACGTTGCCCCAAAGCTCGGTAAAGACGCCCATCCGCCAAATATCCGTGATGCAGAAAAATTACCAGCCAGTGTAGTAGTCGGTGGTTCCGGCAGCGCAGCCGGAGTCATAGACCTTGCACTCGCCCTTGGATCCGGTAAACGTGGAGCCCTGAGCCTTATCGCCCGCGGCCACGACGTAGTAACCATCAGAATCGCGCCAAAAGCCCTCGGAATCCTGCGTCCATTCGCCCGTGCGGTGGTGATACAACACGTTGCTGCTGTAATAAGTCTCGCGGCGGCCGTTATAGTTATTGACGCCGCTCGAACGCGTCAGGCCCGAGCCGTTCGCGTAATACACAGCAGACGCGTAAGACGAGCCGGAGCCGGCGTTGCAATACGAAGCCTGAACGGCCT
>USPH01000310.1 GCA_900556515.1 uncultured Collinsella sp. | reverse complement strand
AGATCTGCGCATGTCTCGTGGGCTCGGAGATGTGTATAAGAGACAGCCTGGAGGGCATCTGCCGCCTGCGCGACGAGGGCGCCACGGTGGTGTATACCAGCCATTATATGGAGGAAGTCGAGCAGATCTGCAGCCGCATCATGATCATGGACGGCGGGCGCGTGCTGGCGCAGGGCACCAACGACGAACTCAAGCGCATGATTCAGATGGGCGAGAAGATCGTGATCGAGGTCGGCGAGGTGCCGAGCGCGGCGCTCGGTGCCGTCGCGAGCCTGCCACATGTCCTGGACCTGTCGGCGACGGCGGGCCAGCTCACGTTTTCGTGCGAGGCGAGCCCGCATAGCCTGACGGACATTCTCGATGCGCTGCGCTCGCATGACGTGGCGCTTGGCCGCATTTATTCCGAGCCGCCGACCCTCAATGACGTGTTCCTCGAGATCACCGGCCGCGAGCTGCGCGACTAGGGGGCAGTCATGTTCAAAACCATCATCACCACGGTCAAGACGCTGCTGCGCCGGCCGAGCACGTGGGTTTGGGGCGCGATCTTTCCCGTTGCGCTTTCCACGATGTTCATGTTTATGTTTGCGAACCTCAGCTCCGACGGCACGGTCGACCCGGTGCCGGTTGCTGTCGTGGCGGATGAGGCTTGGGACGCCTCGACCTTTAAGGACGTGGCGACGTCGCTTGCCCAGGAAGGCGACGACCGGCTGCTCGAGATCCACGAGTGCGATGACGCAGCCGATGCGAACCGTGCGCTTAAGGCCGGCGAGGTTGCGGGCATCTATACGGTCGACGATGCGGGCACGCCCAAGCTCACGCTGCTATCGAGCTACGACAGCTCGCGTGCCTCATCGGTGCTCACCGACCGCAGCATTCTGGAGACGGTGGCAAGCTCGTATACACAAAATGCCGAGCTCATGTCCCAGATTGCCCAGGACAACCCGGCGGCGCTCGCCGACTCGGAGGCGGTTGCGCGCGCCCTGTCGCTCGAGGGCGGCACCCGCCGCGTAAGCCTGACACGCACCACGCCCGATGGCACGGTCATCTACTACTACGCGCTCTTTGGCCTGGTCGCGATGATGTCTGCCGAGTTTGCCGCCTTGAGCGTCGTCGATCTGCAGCCCAATCTGTCGGGCCTCGGCGCGCGTCGCTGCGTGGGCGGCCTTTCCAAGACGGCGTCGCTGGCCGGCATCTTTGTCGGCTCGTGGCTGGTTTCCTTTGCCTCGATGACGATCGCGATCGGCTACGTGCGCCTGGTCGTGGGCGTCGACTTTGGCGGGCGCGAGGGGCTGTGTCTGGTGGGTGGCGCCGCTTCCGCGCTTGCCGCCACGGGCTTGGGCCTTTTTGTGGGCACGCTTCCCGTTAAGGGCGGCAAGGCGTCCAAGTCCGGCATCCTCACGGGCTTTGCTACCACGTGCGCCCTGTTCGCCGGCCTCTACGGCGAGCCGGCGATGGCGCTTGCCGACGACGTCGCCCGCGCCTGCCCGGCCGAGTGCTGGATCAACCCCGTCAAGCTCATCTGCGACATGTTCAACCGCCTGTATTTCTTTGAGGACCTGGGCCCCTTTGTCGTTCGCGCCGGCGCGCTGGTCCTTATGGCGCTGCTGTTCGTTGCCGCCGCCACGCTGACCTTTGGAAGGAGCCGCTATGAGCACCTTTAAGACTGCGCTTCGCATGGCGCTGGCGCACCCGTTCTACCTGCTCATCTATACGGTGTTCATCTCGCTCATGGGCGTATTCATCGCGGCATCGGTGAGCTGGAACTCGTCGCAGCTCACCGAGTACGAGCCCTACGATGCCAACGTGATCGTGGTCGACCGCGACGACAGCGACCTTTCGCATGCGCTCACCAAGCACCTGGGGTCGCGCTTTGAGTTGGTCACGGGCGTCGGCGACGATACCTACGATCTTGCGGACGCGCTCTCCAAGAGCAACAGCGCCAAGGGTAGCGCCGACTGCGTGTTCTTTATCCCGGAGGGGTTTGAGAACGACCTGGTCGCGGCCGCCCGCGCGGGGGAGGCCCTGCCCAAGCTCGATGTGACCTACGGTGCCTGTCTCTTATACA
>USPH01000309.1 GCA_900556515.1 uncultured Collinsella sp. | reverse complement strand
CTACACTTCTAGCTTCGTCGGCAGCGTCAGATGTGCATAAGAGACAGCGAGCGGACAGCGAACGACATCTGTCCAACAATTCGTGTGAAACACAATGAAAAACCGTTTGATGTGAGTTAATATAAACAACGTCGTGAATCTGACTCCTGCCACATGCATGACAGGGGTTAAACACAAAAAAGGAGTCAACTATGGTTTCTGAGAAGGCTACCCTCGTTAATCCTCAGGGTCTGCACATGCGTCCGGCTGGTCTGTTCGCCTCCACCATGGGCAAGTACGCCTGTGACGTGACGGTCGTTACCCCCGAGAAGGAGGTCAACGGCAAGTCCCCGATGGCCCTCATGGCTGCTGGTATCCCCTGCGGCACCGAGGTCGAGGTCAAGTGCGACGGCGCTGACGAGGCCGAGGCTCTGGCTGCTGCCATCGAGCTCATCAAGAGCGGTCTTGGCGAGTAGAACTCAAACGGGTCGCATGTTGAACAACTAAGTTCATATTTGGGGGCGCAGTGACCTGTTGTAAGGTAGCTGCGCTCTTTTGTCATGGATATGGCAAAACGCTTTATCACATGACACGGAGAGAGGAATGGGAATGTATCAGGGAGTCAACGCTTCCGAGGGCATCGGTATCGGCACCGTCATGGTTGCCGTCGATCCCGACTTGACGTTTGAGCCGCACGAGGTTGCTGATTCGGCAGCAGAGAAGGAGCGCTATCAGTCCGCTCTTTCGGTCTTCTGCGAGAAGACCCAGGCTCAGGCCGACCACATGAAGGAGACGGTGGGCGAGGCCGAGGCCGAGATCATGAGCGGACACATTGTCCTGGCTCAGGACCCGGGCATGACCGACGCCATCAACGCCGCCATTGACGGCGGTACCTGCGCCGAGCAGGCGCTCATGGACACCTCGACCATGTTCGAGAACATGTTCCTGTCTATGGACGACGAGATGTTCCGTCTGCGCGCGGCCGACATCGCCGACATCCGCACCGGTATTCTGGCCGAGCTGCTGGGCAAGGAGGTCGTCGACCTCTCCGTCCTGCCCGAGAACACTGTCGTTGTCGTGCACGACCTCACGCCGTCCATGACCGCCACGATCGATAAGGCCCACGTTGCCGGTATCGTCACCGAGACCGGTGGCCGCACGTCGCACTCCGCGATTATTGCGCGCGCCCTTGAGATCCCGGCTGTCCTTTCGGTTTCCAACAGCTGCACCGCGCTGCGCAACGGTATGACCGTTGTCGTCGACGGTGGCAAGGGTATCGTCGAGGCCGATCCCGACGAGGAGACGCTCGCTGCCTATACCGCCAAGGCCGAGGCCTTCGCTGCCGAGAAGGCGGCCCTCGAGGCCTTCCGTGGCAAGCCGTCCGTGACTGCCGATGGCATCAAGAAGATCATCGCCTGCAACATCGGTAACCCCGATGACGTGCCCAACGCGCTCGATCACGACGCCGAGGCCATCGGTCTGTTCCGCTCCGAGTTCCTGTTCATGGACTCTGCTGAGCTTCCTTCCGAGGAGGAGCAGTTCAACGCCTACCGTAAGGTCGCCAGCGCGCTCAAGGGTGCTCCGGTCATCATCCGCACACTCGATGTGGGTGGCGACAAGGAGATTCCGTATCTGCATATGGTCAAGGAAGACAACCCCTTCATGGGCTTCCGCGCCGTGCGTTACTGCCTGGCCAATCCCGACCAGTACAAGGTCCAGCTCCGCGCTCTGCTGCGCGCTAGCGCCTTCGGTGACGTCAAGATCATGATCCCGCTCGTCACCTGCGTCGAGGAGGTCTTGGCTGTCAAGGAGCTCATCGAGCAGTGCAAGGCCGAGCTGACTGAAGAGGGTCGCAAGTTCAACGAGAACATCGAGGTCGGCATCATGGTCGAGACGCCCGCCGCTTCGCTGCTCGCAGACCGTCTTGCCGAGGTCGCCGACTTCTTCTCCATCGGCACCAACGACCTGATCGGCTACACCATGTGCGCCGACCGTGGTAACGACACCATCTCCAACCTGTACCAGGTTTACTATCCCGCCGTGCTCCGCTCGCTCAAGAACATCATCGAGAGCGGCGTGAAGGCCG
>USPH01000308.1 GCA_900556515.1 uncultured Collinsella sp. | reverse complement strand
CCCCGAAACCATGGCGCAGGTTGCCCTGTCCGCCGAACGCGGCGGCGCAGCCGCTATCCGCTGCCAAGGCCTTGCCGACATCGCCGCCATCAAAGGCCAGGTGGAAATCCCCGTCATCGGCCTTTGGAAAGAGGGGCACGACGGCGTCTACATCACGCCGACGCTGCGTCATGCTCGCGCCTGCGTTGCCGCCGGTGCCGACATCGTGGCAATTGATGCCACTGATCGCCCGCGTCCCGATGGCAAGACCGTCGAGGACACCTTCCGTCCGCTGCACGAGGAGGGTGTGCTCCTGATGGCCGACTGCGCCACCATCGAGGACATTCGCCGTGCGGTCGATATGGGCTTTGACCTGGTATCCACTACGCTTTCTCATGGTGTCGCCGCCATCGACTGCACCATGGCCGATGGCCCCGATCTGCCGCTCCTGCGTCAGGCGACCGAGGAATTCCCCGGTCTTCCCATCATCTGCGAGGGCCGCGTGCACACGCCCGAGGAAGCCCGCGCCGCGATTGATGCGGGCGCCTGGGCCGTTGTCGTCGGCACCGCCATCACGCACCCCACGAGTATTACAAGTTGGTTCAAGGCTGCGCTTGAGGCGTAAGACAGGCCTCGTTTCCGCTTGGGGCGGTATACTCAATAAAGGCAATTGATCGCGCGGGATCCGCTGGCCGGGTCCCGCGCTTGTTTTAGGAGGCACACATGCAAAAGGGAGATGCCATGGATGCGGCGGAGCGCTCGGAGCGCATCCCCGATATCGTCATCATCACCGGAATGTCCGGATCGGGCCGAACGCAGGCCATGCATGTGTTCGAGGACATGGGCTATTTTTGCATCGACAACTTGCCTCCGCGTCTGATCGCCCAGCTTGCCGAACTCGTCGGCATCAATACGGGCGTGGGCAGGCATCTTGCCGTCACCTGCGACCTGCGCAGCCAGGGCTTGTTCGATGAGCTGCTCGATGCCGTTGCCGCACTCGAGGAGCGGGAGATGAGCTGTGACATCGTGTTTCTCGAGGCCTCTGACGAGGTGCTGATCCGTCGTTATAGCGAAAACCGCCGCCGCCACCCCATTGCCAAGCCGGGGGAGACTACGGCCGATGCGATTCAGCGCGAGCGCCTGCAGCTGCAGGGTGTGCGCGATCGAGCCGATATGATTATCGATACGAGCCGCCTGCGCACCTCTGCCCTGCGCAATAAATTGCGCATGGCGTTCTCCGAGCTGTCCGACCAGCAGCTCATGGACGTTCACGTGTTCTCGTTTGGCTTTAAGCACGGCATGCCCGTCGAGGCGGACATTATGATCGACGTCCGCTTCCTGCCCAATCCGTTCTACGATCCCGAGATGCGCACCATGACCGGTCTCGATAAGAAAGTCTCCGACTTTGTTCTGGACCATCCCAAGACCCAGGAGTTCTGGAAGGCCTGGACGCAGCTGCTCGATACGGTCATGCCCGGCTATATCGCGGAGGGCAAGCCACAGCTTTCTATTGCCATCGGCTGCACGGGCGGTCAACACCGCAGCGTTGCCATCGCCGAGGCCACGGCACGTTATTTGGAAGGCGCCCAATATCACGTGAGCATTTCCCATCGCGACCTGTCGCGCGCCAACACGAAAGCATAGGTCTGCATGTCGTTTACCGCCGAGGTGCGTGACGAGCTCGCGCGCTGCGAACCCGAATGTGAATACTGCGATTTGTCGACGCTTGCCGCCCTGACGCGTGTGAGCGGTACGCTTTCGCTGGCCGGCTCCGGGCGGTATCGTTTGACGGTCGCGACCGAGACGGGTGCCGTCGCGCGCACGATGATCACACTGACGCATCGCATCCTTAAGCTCAAAACGGAATTCACCGTTCGTAAATCGGTCTTGCATAAGGTCCGTAACTATCTCATTACCCTGCCCGATCAGCCCGACCTGGACAAGGCTCTGGTGCTGCTGGGCATTCTCGACCGCAGGGGAGGGCTCGTCGCTGGTGTTCCCCGGCACATCGTTGCCCGTCCCTGCTGCAGGCTTGCCTACATCCGCGGCGCGCTCATCGCCGGCTGTCTCTTATACACATCTCCGAGCCCACGAGACATGCGCA
>USPH01000307.1 GCA_900556515.1 uncultured Collinsella sp. | reverse complement strand
GGTTGATGTTGTTGGCACCCTGGTCCTGCAGCTCCAGCATAATCTCGACCAGGCGCTCGGGCGAAATCTCAAGCCCGAAATTGCCCGTCGAGATCTCGTGGTTTTGGCAGTAGACGCATTTGAGCGAACAGCCGCTAAAGAAAATCGTGCCCGAGCCGGCCTCGCCCGAAATGGGCGGTTCCTCCCACAAATGGAGCGCCGCGCGGGCGACCTTAAGCGTGTCGTCGGCGCCGCACACGCCACGCGCGCCCTCGTCGCGTGCCGCGCCGCAACGGCGTGGACACAAATGGCAGGCGGGCGAAAAAAGTTCGGTCAACGACGTCGGCATAAAACCATGCTCCAAAACAACGATTCAGCAGCTCAAACGTAAAGGCCCGGACCGCACAGACGGCTCCAAGCCCAAGGCGCCGTAATCGTCCGACACGATTTTTGTAATGTCAAGACTGGAATCAACAAAGTGCCGCTTTATGATGTAGGTATTCCGCCCCCCGCGGAGCAACTGGGTGAACCGTCGCGTTTATTTAGGGAGCCCACACAGTCGTACTTAGTACAGGTATCCTTCGTTGTTAAGGACGCTGGAACAGTCGATGAGGGCACCCACCTGTTTTAGGTGGGTTCATTTTCGTAACGTGGGGGGTGGTTTTCTTTTGCCGATTTTGCCAAAAATTGCCATCGCAGATCTCGTATGACACCCAACGGCACTCGGTAGAACCCCCGCCAACATCCCAATATCTGGTAAGCGCGTGATAATCGCACGGCGTAAACCCCCGCACCCCCTCGGTCGAGTATCATGGGTCAGCTATGCCCTTTTGCGCGTAGCGCCCTTTGACCTTTTCCTTCGACGCTTGGCGGTTTTTTGATTCATGGCTTCATCCACGAGCTTCATACCGTACTTATGCGTGGCGGCCGCTGCCTTTATCACGACCTTTCTCACGGTACCCCTGGTCAAGCGCCTGGCAATCAAGCTCGACGCCGTCGACTATCCCTCCAAGCGCCGTATCAACACTAAGCCCATCCCACGCATGGGCGGCACCGCGGTCTTTTTGGGCCTCGTCGTCGCCTGTATTGTGCAGATCCTGGGCACCTGGTACCTGGGCTGGCCGCCCGTTTTGGTACCGCACCCGCGCCTTCACATCAGCTACCCCGTGCTGGCACTCTCCTTTACCGTGATCTTTGCGACCGGCGCGATCGATGATGTCTTCCAGCTCAAGCCCAAGCAAAAGCTGGCCGGCCAGGTGCTCGCCGCGCTCATCGCCTGCATCGGCGGCTTAAAAATCGGCGTCATCATCAACCCGTTTGCCCCCGGCGAGATCATGCTTGGCTGGCTCGCCTACCCCATCACCGTGATCTACCTAGTGGCGTTCACCAACATCATCAACCTCATCGACGGCCTCGACGGCCTGGCCACGGGCATTTGCGGCATCGCATCGTTCACCATGTTCACGATGGCCATGCTTTCGGGCCGCATCGACGCCGCCGCGCTCTCCATCGCGCTCTTTGGCTCGTGCGTGGCTTTTCTGCATTACAACTTCAACCCCGCGAGTATCTTCTTGGGCGACTCGGGGTCGCTGCTGCTGGGCTTCGCTTTGGGCTCCATCTCGCTGCTCAACGTGAGCCGCACCGCCGCGCTCACCTCGCTCATCATCCCGCTCATCGTGGCAGGCGTGCCTATAATCGACACGTTCAGCGCCATCGTGCGTCGCAAGCGCGCCCACATTAGCATCGGACAGGCCGACAAGGGCCACATCCACCACCGCCTGATCCAAGAGGGCTACAACCAAAAGCAGGCCGTGCTGCTCATTTACGCCTGGTGCATCATGCTTTCGGCCGGCGCCGCCGCAATCAATCAGGTCGAGGTGCCCACGCGCGTGCTCATCTTTGTCGTGCTCGCCATTGGCTCGACGGCCTTCGCCAAGCACCTGCACCTGTTTGAACCTGTGCTACGCCACCATTACAACAAGCGCACGCACGAGGACGAGCTGGTAACCCCCGACGACCCCGCCTTTAAGCAGGAGGAGCAGGCAGCCGAGGAACGTAAGGAAGAGCGCCACCACAAGCTCTAGGGCCTGTCTCTTATACACATCT
>USPH01000306.1 GCA_900556515.1 uncultured Collinsella sp. | reverse complement strand
CTTCTAGCTTCGTCGGCAGCGTCAGATGTGTATAAGAGACAGGTCCAGCAGCAACAGCACAATGGCTACGATCACGATGAGCACGGCAAACTCGCGCTTGCCCCAGTGGCGACCAGCCAGCGACTTTTGCTTGTCGACGTCCTTCTTGCTGTACTTGGTGCGCACGCAATGCACCAGCAGGCGATGGTCGTTCACGCCGTAGGGCGTGCAGGTGACGAGCGTCACCTTGTCGGCGCCGGGCTCGATGGTCAGCGACTCCATCTCCTCGGGCAGCACCACCTCGGAGTCCACCATCTTGTAGGCGAGCGTCTTGTTCATGGTGTGCAGCAGCACCAGGTCGCCGGGCTCCAGCGAGTGGATGTCGTCGAACATGCTCAGGTTGCGCATGCCCGAGTGCGCGGTGAGCACGCAATGCGTCGAGGTGCCGCCCACCGGCAGGCTCGTGCCCTCCAGGTGGCCGACGCCCGCCATGAGGACTTCCTCGCTCGTGCCGTGGTAGATGGGCATACTCACGTCGATGGAGGGGATCTCGACCCAGCTCATCATGGGATCGCGGTCAAAGATGAGCTGCTGAGCGTAGGGCTCGATCTGGTCGGCGGGGAGCTCGGTGGCCTCGCCCGCCAGCTGCTCGTTAAAGGAACGCGCCTGGAGCAGGATGCGCTCGCGCTCCTCGGCAGACAGCGCGTCCACGGTGCTGGACACGGTGCTGATCTGGTTGAACACGCCCGAGGCCTCGAGCCGGTCCAAAATCCACGGCCAGGTCATAAGGCCCACGCCAATAAGGATGATGACGATGGTGATGAGCCGATCGGCCCAGCGCGGCAGTCGCTTTCGACGGCGCTTGGGCTTTGGTTGAGGTTTGGGCTGAGGGCTTGAGCCGCCGTTGTCCGCGGCGTTATTGCTCTTCATATGTTTGGCGCCCTGCACCATCGCCAGTCACTCCTCTACAACTCAAGTTGTCTAAACAAATAATAGCCGATTAGCGAGCTTCCACGCCGGACAACGCAGCTTGGCTGCACCGTCCGGGCCACGTAACCCCACTCAACCAATCAAGCCATATGTTGCTTTCATCGTCTCGAGCAACTGCACCATCGTTGCGCCCGCAACCCCGATCTGTTTCAGATTGACGTCGCCCACCTCGCAATCTTTAACAAACGCAAGCATATCGTCCTTCAGTTCTCCGCGCAGGTCGACACCTTCCGACTCGCCAAGCAGCTGAGCAAGCCTCAGCGCATCGCGTTTATGCTTTTTTACCTTCCTCGAATCAACATTCTCCCCCGCTTCCCTTCTAGCTTTTAGGTCGAGATACGCCTTCGCTTTGAACGGGACAATGTATTCCGTACCCAGGACCGAAACGCCGCCTACGGTCCGAATTCCCTGAAGGAACAAGCTGTAGTAAGCATCGTCCAACAAAATTGCCGAAAGACTGCTTATGCTTTCATCAACGTGAATTGGCGCCACATCAATCCCCTCACGACCCTTTAGAAAGTCGGGGCACTTCGCGAAGAGTTCAATCATATGGGGGTAACCCGGCCTCTTAGGCTCTGTAAACCGATAAAAACATGAGCCTTTGCCTTCGCCCCAGCCGCAGCGGTAACCGCCATCACGCACCAAAGTCCATATAGCTTCTGCCGTCTGAGGCAACCGGTCATCGGCGACAATTACCACATCAAAATCGTGAGTCACCCTAAACGGGAGTCCCGCCTCCGCGAGCAAAATGTCGCATGCCGTGCCGCCGATAAGGGCATACGATCCTGCAGCTTCTTGCATATGCTGCTGAAATTCTTGGAGACCTTCTACAGCGCTTCTTGCCATGGATATACCTTTCCAAACATGCGATCGACTTCGAGCTGAATTCGCTCATCGTCGATGGCCGCCAAAGATAGCGCAAGCGAAATGTCGTCGACACGGGAGGAGTCGGCAAACACGGGCGCATAGCGCCACACTTGGATCATCGCCGTTTCGTTATCCGGCAACTCCCCGTCTGCGACTTCGAGGTCGCTCAGTTGACGCCATGTACTTCTCAAGACGGCCTTTTGTTCCATGCCTGTCTCTTATACACATCTCCGAGCCCACGAGACATGCGCAGATCT
>USPH01000305.1 GCA_900556515.1 uncultured Collinsella sp. | reverse complement strand
GACCCGGCGCGTGCGCTCATAGCCGGTGTCGTCTGCGGTCGTTCGGCCGAGCTGCGCGCCCAGCCGGCGGGCGACTGGTTTTCGGTGACGGGAACGGCGCATCTTATCGCCGTCTCGGGCAGCCATTTGGCTATCGTGGGGTTTGTAATCGAGGGTGTATTGCAAAAGACTCGGTGCTCACGTGGTCTTCAGCGGGCGATATTGGCGATAACGCTTGTGGGCTATGCTGCCTTTACGGGCGCGTCTCCCTCGGCCGTGCGCGCGTGCTGCATGGTGTTCGCGACGCTTGTCGTAAACGGCGCGGGGCGTCGTCGGCACGGCCTTTCGGCACTCTTCGTAACCATGTCCATCTTTGTGCTACTGCGGCCGTCGGTGCTGTTCGAGATGGGCTTTCAGCTTTCATGCGCCAGTGTCTTTGCCATCCTGTGCTTTTGCCCCTATGCGACCTACGCTTTGGGTGAGCTGGGTGTGCCATCGGGCGTTGCCGGCATGCTTTCCGTCACGCTGTGCTCGCAGTTGGCGACACTTCCCATTACCATTCCTGCCTTCGGTACATTCTCGCTCATTGCTCCGTTGGCAAATGCGGTCATCGGTCCGGTGGTGAGCGTACTGCTCGCTGTGTCGATCGTGCTGGCCCCCTTTTCGCTCGTAAGACCGTTGCGGACTTGGGCGCTCGTTGTGCCCATGATTGCCGCCCGTTGCGCACTGTTCTTCGAGCAGCTGTTTGCCGCCATGCCGGGTGCATCCGTGAGCGTGCCGCCCGATAGCATGTGGATTTACCTAGTGCCGTGTTTGCTGGCGGTTCTGCTGGTCTGGTGGCCGCGTCCCCGTGCACGTCCTATGGCGGTGGGGCTTGCATGTCTGGTGCTCTTGGCTGCGATTCCGTACGTCTATTGGGATCGATTTGCTCCGCCTTCGGTGACGGTGCTCGATGTGGGCCAGGCCGATGCGATTCTTATCCGCCAGGGCGGCGCAGTAGCACTCGTCGACTGTGGGCTCGACGAGCGTGTGGTGGCGGCGTTGGTTCGCAATAACGTGCACCATATCGATGCCGTCTTTGTGACGCATTGGGATGAGGACCACTGGGGTGGTTTGCCTGCCGTGCTCGAACAGTTTTCGGTCGCAACGATTGCCGTGGCGGCCGATGCGCTGGAGGATGCCCCTGCCGAGGTATTGAACCGACCTGGCGTGGAGTATCGGCAGGTGCGCCGTGGGGATACGGTCGACATCGGCTCTTTTTGCGCCCGCGTGATGTGGCCATTCGAGTCCGTGGATGGCGAGGGAAATGAGGACTCGCTTGTCCTGTTGCTCTCTTATGTTCAGGAAGGCAAGGGCCTGCGAATACTTCTCACCGGTGATGCCGAGCTCGACCAAGAACGGGAATTCGTGCAGGAAGTGGGGGATATCGATGTCCTTAAACTTGGGCATCACGGCTCCAAGGTTTCAGTCGATGGCGAGTTGCTGGACGTCCTGAAGCCCGAGCTTTCCCTCGCGAGCGCGGGTGAGGGGAATCGATACGGCCATCCGTCTGACGCCTGCATCGATGCCGTTAAGGAAGCGGGTGGTGTGTTCGCGTGCACTATCGAACACGGCGACATTACCGTCACGCCGACTGCGAATGGCTTTGCGATGCGATGCCAGCGACCGTGACGACGTCGTTGGCGTGTGGTGGGCCCCTGGGCTAGAATGACACGGAACGAATACGAAGGCCTGCGGGAGGGGAGCGCAATGTCCGAAACCGGTTTGCTGCCGGCATATTTGATCGTCGGTACTGACGGCGTCAAACGCGACCACGCCGTCTCGCGTATGAAAGCGCGTCTGGAAAAGACGGGCATGGTCGAGTTCAACCTCGACGAGCGCGACATGACCAAGGACCCCGATGTCGAGTCTATTATCGGATCGCTTAACACCTTTCCCATGGGCAGCGAGTTTCGCTTGGTAATCCTTGATGGCTGCTCAAAGCTCGCTAAGGCGGTCTCGGAGCCGCTCGTCGAGTATCTGGCGAGTCCCAGTCCCACAACGGTCTGCCTCATCATCGCCGACTCGCTTGCCAAGAACACGCGCCTGTATAACTGTCTCTTATACACATCTCCCGAGCCCACGAGACATGCGCAGATCTCGT
>USPH01000304.1 GCA_900556515.1 uncultured Collinsella sp. | reverse complement strand
ATGTCTCGTGGGCTCGGAGATGTGTATAAGAGACAGGACATGGGCCATGTGGGTCGCGGCAATATCTACGCCACCTGGCCGTTCGTTAAGTGCTGCCTGCTGCTTTCCTATATGGGCCAGGGCGCTTGGCTTATGAACAACGCTGCCAACCCCGAGCTCATGGGCATTGCCGACCTCAACCCGTTCTACCAGATGCTCACCCCGGGCCTGCGTCCCTTTGCCGTCGGCCTTTCCACCGTCGCGGCCATCATTGCCTCGCAGGCGCTCATCACCGGCGCATTCTCGCTGGTGTCCGAGGCCAGTCGCCTGGACCTCATGCCGCACATGCAGGTCTTCTATCCTGCCGAGACCAAGGGCCAGCTCTATATTCCCATGGTCAACAACGTCATGCTTGTGGGCTGCGTCATCGTGGTGCTGCTGTTCCAGAGCTCGGCGCACATGGAGGCCGCCTACGGCTTGGCGATTACCCTGACCATGATGTGCACGACGCTGCTGCTCTTCTTCTACTTGCATGTTGATCGCGGCCTTAAGATTGCCCCGTATATCTTCGTTGCGTTCTTCCTCATGCTCGAGGGCTTCTTCTTTGTGAGCTCGCTTACCAAGTTCTTCCACGGTGGCTATTTCACCATTTTGATGGCCATGCTCATCATGGGCATTATGGTGTGCTGGTACAACGGCACGGCGGTCGAGCAGCGCCAGTTTACGCTGCTGCCGCTGCGCAGCTACCTGCCGCAGCTCAAGCGCCTGCGCGACGACGACCGTTACGAGCGCATGAGCGACAACGTCGTGTACCTGACCAAGGACACCCATACCGACTACATCGACCGCGATATCGTCTATTCGATCTTGGACAAGCATCCCAAGCGCGCCCGCGCCTGGTGGTTTGTGAATGTCGAGACCATGGACGAACCGCACACCTTTGCCTATTCGGTCGAGACGTTCGGCACCGACTACGTGTTCCGCGTGCATCTGTACCTGGGCTACAAGATCAACCAGCGCGTCAATGCCTACCTGCGTCAGGTTGTTCAGGACCTGGCTGCCACCGGCGAGTTGCCGCCGCAGACGCATGACTACTCGGTCTACAAGGATCCGGGCAACATCGGTACGTTCAAGTTCGTCATGATCCGCAAGCTGCTGGCGCCCGAGAGCGACGTGGAGCCCAGCGAGCGCACGGCCATCACGCTCAAGTACATCATCCGCCGCGCCGCCGGCACGCCCGCGCGCTGGTACGGCCTGGAGAACTCCAACGTGAGCTTTGAGTACGTGCCGCTGTTCACCAAGTTCAAGGCCGTGAACAAGATGCAGCGCCTGGCCCCCAACGAGCGTCCGTAGGCGTCGACAGGCTGCATGAAGTTGGTTTTCGATGGACAAGATTGAGACCGAGGAGGCAAACATGGATGCAAAGATGCTTGATGGCCGCGAGGTGGTTGCCGAGCTGGTGCGTGAAGCGCGCGTCGACGCCGCCGAAGATCGGTTCTTTACGAATCGTGCCAACATGGACATGGCCGATCGCGTGATTTCGATCGTGGCACTGGTATTTGGAGCGGTGTGCACGTGCGCGCTGCTCGCGCACGTGCTGTTTGTCTAGCGGCTGCCGGTCGTAGAAGGCTTTACACTTAGAACCACCACGAGGGAAAACCACCACAAAGGTGCCTGTCCCCTTTGTGGTGGTTTTGTTTTTGAGAGAGGGGCGGGGCGCTGATGGACGTCCGTGCGGACGGCGATATTGCCGATAACTTTTGGTGGCGGCGCACAACGCTGACGCGTCGCAGCCCTCTGTATGACGCCTGCGTATCGGTGGGGCTGCTGGTCGCGGCGACGATTGTGGGCGCGCTGCTCGACCATCCGGGTCTCGCGCCGAGCATCATGATCGTCTATGTGCTTGCCGTGCAGCTGTGTGCCTTTTTCACCTGGAGCCGCCTGTATTGCTTGCTGAGCTCGGCTGCCGCCGCGGCGCTCTACAACTTCTTATTTGTCGATCCGCGCTACTCGCTGTCGTTTATCGACCGCGTCTATCCCGGCATGTTCTTCATCATGTTTGTGGTCTCGCTTGTGTCGAGCTCGATTGCGTTGGCCCTGCGCCGCGCCTTGGCACAGGCTGCCGCCAGCGACCGTCGCACACATATGG
>USPH01000303.1 GCA_900556515.1 uncultured Collinsella sp. | reverse complement strand
GTGGGGGTAGGCGTTGAGAATCTCGACGCCGGACTCGGTGACCAGGGCCAAGTCCTCGATGCGGACTCCGGTGCGGCCGGGGAGGTAGATGCCCGGTTCGATGGAGAACGTCATGCCTGGCTCTACGACCTGCTCGTTGACCAGCGAGACGTCGCCCGGCTCGTGGTCCTGCAGGCCGATCGAGTGGCCCAGGCGATGCGTGAAGTACTTGCCGTAGCCTGCGTCCTCGATCACGTCGCGCGCGGCGTGGTCCAGGTCGGACATGCGAACGCCCGGTGCGATGAGCGCCTCGGCGGCCTCGTTGGCGTGGCGCACGATGTCGTAGATGCGCGCCGTCTCCTCGTCCGGCTCGCCCCAAAAGAACGTGCGCGTCATGTCCGAGCAGTAGTTACGATGGCGTCCGCCAATGTCGAACAGCACCACGTCGCCACGCTTGAGTACCGTGTCGTCGGGCTCGTGGTGCGGGTCGCCGGCGTTGGCGCCAAAGCTCACGATGGGCGGAAAGCTAAAGCCCTCGCAGCCGTGCTTGCGATACAGACTGAGCATCTGGTCGGCGATTTCGCGCTCCGTCACGCCCTCGTGGACGAGCTTGATAACATCGGCCATCACAGCGTCGTTAGCGGCCGAGGACGCGCGCATGAGCTTCTGCTCGGTGGCATCCTTGTAGGTGCGTGCGTCGGTGACGGCAAAGTCGCCCAGGAAAAACTCGCTGGCGGCATGGCGCTCCATGAGGGGCATCAAAAAGCCGGAACGCATGACGGTGTCGATACCAAGCGGCTTGTCTGGGTCGATCTCACGTGCGATGGCGTCGGTCACGACGTCGGTATCGGTGTGATAGGCGACGCGGGCATTGTCGTACTCGGGCAGCTGATGCAGGGCGTTGACCAAGATCACGGGCTCGCTGTCGCGCGCGAGCAGCACGCCACAAAAACGCTCGAACATATCGGCATAAAAGCCGGTCAGATAGTAGATCGACCACGGGTCGTTTACGAGCAGCTGTGCGCCAGGGTGTTGAGCCTCGAGCGCATCGAGCACGCGCGCCACACGCTGGTCATCGACATGTGCCATGAAACATCCTTTCGCTAGGGTGCCACCATGGTATCCCCAATGCCAGGGTAGTCAATTTGGGACGGGGCTATTTTAGCTGCGTAAAACTTGCGGAATGATTTTCCTGGGACGGGGATTGAATAATCATACGGCACCCAATGATTATTCAATCCCCGTCCCAGGAAAATCATTTGAGCGAACGTTCGGGCAAAAGTAGTCATAAGAGGCCCGTCCCAAATGGGCTGGTTTCAAAAGTATGGCGGATTACGGGGCTGGACCTGTATTGCTTGACCATGGGAAAAATCGCGAAATTAAAACCGCAGGTAGACGGCTTATCAAAAATCGATAATTGTCGGTATGGATGGGGATCTCCGAATCAGCCCCGTAATCCGGCATAGTTTTGAACTGACACTAAACTAGGCACAAGCTAAATACCGATTCCAAGGATAGTTGCGGTGGAATAGTTCCTAGATGCCGGGGTTTTGGCGGAAATCAGGAACTATTTCACCGCAACTGAGGTCGGGGATGGGGTGGATGGTGGGATAGCTAAAAGAGCCTCGTACTAAATGAGCTGCTTAGGCTGGGTCGATGTCCATGCTGGCGATGAGGTCGATGCCCGTGTTGAGGAGGTTGGGGAGGACGACGTCGCCCATGCGGATGGGGGCGTTGACGACTAGGTCTCGGATTAAGTTCATGGCTTGGGCGTGGAGCTCTAGCGGGATGGCTTCAGCGGTGCGCACGGGGAGCAGGGCTTCGTCGCCGCCGGATACGGCCACGGTGGTGGTGAGCACGCGCATGGGGCAGGTGAGTTCCTGGTGTGCGAACTTATCACCGCGCGGGCAGCTGTTGCCGGTCACGGAGCGTACCTCTACCACGGCGCCGTCTGCGTCGCGCTCTACCTCCACGGTCAGGAGACACTCGGATGGGCAGGTGGTGCAGTTGAACTGCAGCGTATCGATTGCGTTATTGCTCATGAGCTATGCCTCCTCAATGGGATCGACAGACAGAATAATCTCGCTAGCACCTAGGTCGCTGTCTCTTATACACATCTCCGAGCCCACGAGACATGCGCAGATCTCGTA
>USPH01000302.1 GCA_900556515.1 uncultured Collinsella sp. | reverse complement strand
AGCGTCAGATGTGTATAAGAGACAGATCCACCATGGCGAGCAGACTCGTGGGGATCTGCACAAACTTGCAGCCGCGCATGTAGGTGGCGGCCACAAAGCCGGCCACGTCGCCCACGACACCGCCGCCGAGTGCAACGATCACGTCGGAGCGTGAAAGCTCGTGCTCGGCCACAAACTCCAAAATGGCAGCATAGGTTTCGGCGCGCTTATGGGCCTCGCCGGCCTCGAAGGTGCAGATGCTCACCTCGTAGCCTGATGCCTCCAGACTCTGCTTAACGGGCGTCTGGTAGAGCGGGCCCACGTTGGTGTCCGTCACGATGACGGCCTTGGTGCCGCCGGCAGTGGCGCGCACGAGCGGTCCCGCCTGCTCCAGCAAAAACGTGCCAACATACACCTGGTAGGGGCGTGCGGTGTCGATATCGATGGTAATCGCCATAAGCTTCGGTCCTTTCGACCTGGCGTGATAGGTGGTCTAGTGGGAGGCCTCGTCGTCGAGCGCGCGCTTAATGCGGTCGCCCTCGGCAAGAAGATTCTCCAGATAGCGCTGGTCGCGGTTCTTGAGCGCTCGGCTGTAGGCGCCAAGCGACTCGATCAGATGGTCGATCTCGAAGGCGAGCGCGTCAGCGTCGTCGATCATGAGCTCGGACCACATCTGCGGATTGAGGTACGCCACGCGGGTGAGATCGCGGTAGCTGCCGGCCGAAAAGCCGTGGTGGACCTGGGCAGTGGGGCTTTTGACGTAGGCGTTGGATACCACGTGCGCAAGCTGGCTCGTGAAGGCGATGACACGGTCGTGCTCTGCGGCGCTGGTCACGCTGAACTTGCCAAAGCCCAAGGGGCGCACCATCTCGCGCACCTGGCCCAAAAGCTCCAGCTTGAGCGCATCGTCCACCGCGGGCGGCACGAGTACCAGCGGCGCGCCCTGGAACAGGTCGGCACAGGAGTGAGCGTAGCCCGAGAACTGGGTGCCCGCCATGGGGTGCGCGCCCACAAAGTAAAAGCCGTGCTCGCGGGCAAGCTCAAAGGCGCGCTCGCACACGATGCCCTTGACGCCCACCGTGTCGATCACCACGGGGCCCATGATGGCCTCGGTGTCGGTGGCGTCGGCGAGCGCCTGGGCGTGCGCCTCGAGCCACTCGATGCATGCCTCGGGATAGCAGGCAAGGACGATGATGTCGCATTCGCCGAGTGTCTTGTCGTTGAGCTCTCCGGCGACAGTGCCCATGCTGGCGGCCGTCATGACATCGTCATCGGGGTCCCAGGCCAGCACTCGGACGCCCGCCTGCGCATAGCCGCGGGCAAAACTGCCACCGATGAGGCCAAGGCCGACGATGCCGGCGCACTTAGGGCCGCCCTGGTTAACGCGCGCGTTTCTCACCGTACCCATGGGCTACTCCATGGTCTCTTGGCAGACAACCTCGCGGATGGCTCGGATACGGCGCATGGTGTCGTCGAATTGATCGGGGGTGAGGGCCTGGGCGCCGTCGGACCAGGCGCGGCTCGGCTCGTCGTGGACCTCGATCTCCAGGCCGTTGGCACCGCAGGCGGTCGCGGCGAGCGCCATGGGCTCAACGTAGCGGGTGTAGCCGGTGGCGTGGCTGGGGTCGGCGACAACGGGCAGGTGCGACAGGTGGTGCAGCACCGGCACGGCGTTGAGGTCGAAGGTGTTGCGGGTGCGGGTCTCGAAGGTGCGGATGCCGCGCTCGCACAGGATGACGTTGTCGTTGCCCTCGCTCATGATGTACTCGGCTGCCATGAGCAGCTCGTCGATCGTGCCGGACATGCCGCGCTTGAGCAGAATCGGGGTCTGGGTCTTGCCGACTTCCTTGAGCAGGGGGAAGTTCTGGGCGTTGCGGGCGCCGATCTGCATGACGTCAATCTTCTTGTCAAGGAAGACCTGCACGTCGCGTGGGTCCATGATCTCGGTGACGATCGGCATGTCGAGCTCGGCAGACGCCTCGCACAGCAGGTCGAGGCCGGCAGGGCCCATGCCCTGGTAGGCGTAGGGGGAGGTGCGGGGCTTGTAGGCACCGCCGCGCAGCATCGTGGCGCCGGCGGCCTTCACGCGGCGGGCGATGCGGATGAGGTTATCGCCCTCGACGGAGCACGGGCCGGCGATGACCTGGAAC
>USPH01000301.1 GCA_900556515.1 uncultured Collinsella sp. | reverse complement strand
GCTTCGTCGGCAGCGTCAGATGTGTATAAGAGACAGCTACCAGGACCTTAACGTAGGATTCGACAATCCCGACGCCGTGATTGTCGAGGATAGCAAGTCTGGGTATCAATTCTACAGCGTCCTTTGCAACCGGCTGGGGATCCCCTGCTATACCGCCACCGGCGTAGCGAATCTAAAACGAACGATTCACGAATGTCCCGAGCAAAACATCCTTGCCATTGGAGACGGAGCAGCATTCGGTCCCTACATCGAAAAGGTGCTCGGACAGCGCGTTTACAAGAACGTACGCTTGTTCCTCCCCGAATCATTCGAGTGGACACTCCTGCAATCTGGCCTCATTCCCAGTAACGATATCTTAAAAATCCTCGAGGATCCCTCAAGCTATATCGAAAGCCGCGACTACCTGAGCTGGGAGCGGTTCTTCACCGATGTGTTGATCAAATACTCGGCAGACACTCGCTACGCCTACAGAAAGGTAAAGCTCAATGAGCAGTACCTGAGGCCGCAGGCGATGAATGCAGTTGCAAACGTCTTGCCCGAGTGCCTGAAGGCAGACTAGATACAGCGGGGAGGGCCAAGTTGGTCCTCCCCGCTTTTGTTACGCCTTCTTGATCACGTACGCCAATCCAATATCGCAGGCACAGCGTACGATTGACGCGAAGAACCACGATGCTGGCAGCGTCATAAGCAGAGGCTTGCTCACGCTCGGCTCCAGCCCCCTTTGGCGCGCCGTATAACCAATCCACATCAGCAGCACAATAGCAGCTCACGCCACGGCTTCGGCCTAAACGTATACCCGGCAAGAACAAAGAACACCGGCATGTGAAAAAGCCCAGACCACCAAGCGGTCTGGGCTTAATAAACGATGGTGCTCCATGGCGGATTCGAACCGTCGACCTTGGGATTAGAAGTCCCCTGCTCTATCCAACTGAGCTAATGGAGCAAATAGCCGCACGCCCAAGCAAGCGCAAGCCTGTCAGGCGCAAGTAATTATAACCTAGTTGAACTGCTCGCGATACGCCTTGCAGACCTCATCAACCGGGCCGTCCATGCGAAGGTCACCCTTCTCAATCCAAACGGCACGCTGGCAGATGCGCTCAACCTGCTCCATAGAGTGCGAAACGAACAGAACCGTCACGTCGCCGCTCTGGATAAAGTGCTGGATACGGTCCTCGCACTTCTGCTGGAAGAACACATCACCGACGGACAACGTCTCGTCAACGATCAGAATATCGGGCTCGGTAATCGTCGCGATTGCAAAGGCGATACGCGCCACCATGCCCGAGGAGAAATTCTTAAGCGGCATATCGACAAAGTTCTGCAGCTCAGCGAATTCGATAATGCCGTCAAAGTTGGCATCGATGAACTCCTTGGTATAGCCAAGCAGGGCGCCGTTCAGATAGATGTTCTCGCGGGCGGTCAGCTCGGGGTCAAAACCAGCACCAAGCTCAATCAGCGGCGCGATGTTACCGTGCACCTTAACGCTGCCCTCGCTTGGCTCAAGCACGCCAGCGATAATCTTGAGCATCGTAGACTTGCCGGAGCCATTGGTGCCGACCAGACCCACGACCTCGCCACGATGAATATCAAACGAGATATGCTTAAGCGCCCTAAACTCCTCAAAGAACAACTCATGCTTGGCAAGCTTAATGAAGTACTCCTTGAGGTTGGTCAGCGACTCGGACGCCATGTTAAAGATCATGGTAACGTCGTCGACCTCGACAGCCAGAGGCTGCTCGCTGTAATCAACAACAGATTCAGTCATCACAGCACTCCTTAGATGTAGAGGATGAACTTGCGCTCGGACTTATGGAACACGGTATAGCCAATAATAAGCGCAAGAACCGCCCAGGCAACGCACATACCAAACGTCATAAGCGAGGGCGTAGTCTGGAACAGGAAGATATCGCGCATAAACTGCAGGTAGTTGAACATGGGGTTCGCATACATCAAGATACGCACGAGATGCGGCATTTGCGCAATATAGTCAGTCGTCCAGAAGATGGGCGTAATGTAAGTCCACGCCGTAATGACGACGCTCCACAGATGCATAACGTCGCGGAAGAAGACCGTAAGGGCAGAGAGCATCATGCCCAGGCCCATGCAGAAGCACATAAGCAGCAGCAGGCAAACCGGCAGCAGAA
>USPH01000300.1 GCA_900556515.1 uncultured Collinsella sp. | reverse complement strand
CTTCGTCGGCAGCGTCAGATGTGTATAAGAGACAGACTCCATCATGTTCTGGAACATGCCGTGGGGAACGAGACTCATGTTCTTGACGAACGCGAACATGATGACGAGGAGCAGGATGGCGGACACGATCATCCAGAAGGTGTACTGGGTGACGCCCGTCATCAGATCGCCGACCACCGGAATGGAATGAAATTCCGAAACCAGGTGGTTGATCTCCTCCGGCAGCAATTCAAAAGCTTCCAAGACGTTCCCTCCTTATGCGACGCCCGGCCACGATGCCTTATCTCCGACCGAGCGACATGGCCGCGAGAAGCGCCCACATCCCAAAGAAACCTATGGTCCCGCCCATGACGAATAGGATGAAACCCTCAGAGTCATATACCCAAGCGAGTGCCCCCACCGATGCAAGAAACACCGTGGAAACCGAAATCGCCACCAGACCCCGGGCAACGGTCGGCTGAGCTCCCGGCCTGCGCGCCGCGAAGACCGCAGCAAGCAGCGGCGAGAAACCGATCGCGCCTATCACGATGCCCACCAGGACCATGACGGCATCCGGAAGGCATAGCGACAAGAGTGCACCCCTTTCATCACAACGGCACACCTCAGGAGGTGTGCCGTCCTAGCGTGCCCACATTATACTCGTTTGTCCTTACGGTGAGTAAATGGACATATGACGCATATCTCTGCGAGCGAAGAGATTATATCCCTGGACGATTGCAAGGCAACCGATGCGCGAATCCGTCACCTTGCCTACATATTGCAAGGTCGAAATGGTCACATTGCAGTCGAGAGGTCCTACAGCGTGCCGAATATCCGGTCTCCCGCATCCCCGAGGCCGGGGACGATGTAAGCCGCCTCGTTCAAGCCCTCGTCCACCGAGCACGTGTAGACGCGCACCGCGTCGTCTGAGTCGAGCACGGTCTTGAGCCCCTCGGGGGCCGCAACGATGGACAGAAAGCGGATGTCCTGGGCGCCCTGCTTGCGGAGGTACTGCAGGGCCGCGACGGCCGAACCACCGGTCGCGAGCATGGGATCGACCACCAGGCAGATGCGCTCCGCGATATCTCCAGGAAGCTTCGCGTAGTACTCATGCGGCTCATGGGTGACCTCGTCGCGATACATACCGACATGGCCGACGCGGGCAGCAGGGATCAGGTCGAGCAGGCCGTCGACCATGCCGAGGCCGGCGCGGAGGATGGGGACGATCGCGAGCTTGCGGCCTGCGATCTTCTTGCAGGTGGCCTCGCAGATCGGCGTCGTGACGGAAACGTCCTCCAACGGAAGATCGCGTGTGGCCTCATAGCCCTCGAAAACCGCCAACTCGCGGATAAGGTCGCGGAACTGCTTGGTTCCGGTCTGCTCGTCGCGCAGAATGGAAAGCTTGTGCTGGACGAGCGGGTGGTCGACCACGGTAACGCGGTCGGAATCAAACGGTACGGTCATCTTCTCTCCCCTGGATCGATGGGAACCTAGTCGAGCGCCATGATCTTGGCGACGCGGTCCGCATGGCGCCCGCCTTCGAATTCCGTCGTCAGAAAGACCCGGACGATCTCGCGGTTGACCTCCGGCTCAACGAAGCGGCCGGAGAGGCACACGACGTTGCCGTCGTTGTGCTGGCGGAACAGCTCCGCGAATTCAGGCGTGGTGATGGAGGAGGCGCGGATGCCGGCGACCTTGTCGGCGGCGAGCGCCACGCCGATACCCGTGCCGCATACGAGCACGCCGCGGTCGGCATCGCCCTGAGCGACGGCACGGGCGACAAGGGCGGCGTAATCAGGGTAGTCCACACGCTCTTCCGAGTCGGGACCAAGATCGATCACATCCTGACCGAGCTCCGACGCGAGATAATCGACGAGGGCCTGCTTCTGCTCAAAGCCGGCATGGTCGGATCCGATTGCGACACGCATAGATAGATACCCTTTCCCAGTTAAGGCGACAGATCACGGGCGATGCGCCCCGACTCACTGTACCACGGTTCTCGTGCGCGCCACCGCATCATGCCAACCGGACAGGCAATGCGCGACCCGCTCCGGCTCGTCGACCGGCTCGAAGCGCTGCCCGACGGCATGGTTCTGCACCAGTTCGTCTCGATCCTCCCAATAGCCCACGGCGCTGTCTCTTATACACATCTCCGAGCCCACGAGACATGCGCAGATCTCGTA
>USPH01000299.1 GCA_900556515.1 uncultured Collinsella sp. | reverse complement strand
TCTAGCTTCGTCGGCAGCGTCAGATGTGTATAAGAGACAGATCTTGGGCTATACCGGCACCATTACCTCCGAGCAGCTCGAGGCTCAGAATAAGAAAACCTCTGGCGATGATGATGCTTCTGCTGGCAAGATTACGTACCAGTCGGGCGATATCGTGGGCCAGGCGGGCGTTGAGAGCTACTACGAAAACCTGCTGCAGGGTATTCGTGGCGAGCAGACCGTCAAGGTCGATGCCTCGGGCAATGTGACCGGTCAGGCCGGCGCCGTGCCCGCGAAGGCCGGCTCCGACATTAAGCTCACGCTCGACCTTAAGATCCAACAGGCCTGTGAGACGGCGCTGGCGAGCGCTATCGAGCTTGCCAAGACCACTGGCTACAGCAATGCCGGCAACGGCGCCGTGGTGTGTCTCGATCCCAACAATGGCGAGATCCTGGGCATGGCGAGCGAGCCCAAGTTCGATCCGTCCGTCTTTATCGGCGGCGTCTCAAATGACGTGTGGACCGAGCTCAATGATGACAAGGGTTCGCACCCGCTGCTCAACCGCGCCATTAGCGGACAGTACATGTCGGCATCGACCATCAAGCCGCTCTCGGCGCTGGCCGGTCTTGAGTTTGGAACCTACACGTCGGGGCAGACGACCAACTGCACGGGTTATTGGACGGGTCTGGGCAAGTCGTGGGGCAAGTACTGCTGGCTGCATTCCGGCCACGGCACCATGACGCTGCAGTCGGGTATCGCCAACTCGTGCGACCCCGTCTTCTACGACATGGGCAAGGCGTTCTTTTATGACGAGCAACATTCCGAGGGCCTGCAGGAGGTCTTTCGTCGCTGGGGCCTAGGCAAGACCTGCGGTATCGATCTGCCGAGTGAGGGCGCGGGCCGTATTCCCGATGCCGAGTGGAAAGAGTCGTACTTTACCGACGCCTCTGCCGAGGACCGCAAGTGGAATGCCGGCGATATGACCAACATTGCCATCGGCCAAGGCGACATCCTGGTGACGCCCCTGCAGATGGCGTGCGCCTATATGGGTCTTGCCAACGGCGGCAAACAGTACGTGCCTCACGTGTTTTTGTCTGCCGTGTCGCGCGATGGCGACGGCGATGCCTATAAGTACAACGGCAAGGGCAAGAAGAAGCGCCTGGAGGCCAAGATCAACAGCGATTCGGATTTGACTCTTGTTCGCAACGGCATGCACGACGTGATTTACACGGCATCGACGTCCCTGGCGGCTCACTTTGGCACCCTGACGCCGCAGGTGTACGGCAAGTCGGGCACGGGCGAGAAAAGCGGCGAGGACGAATACGCGTGGTTCTGCGCCTATGCACCGGCCGATGATCCCAAGTATGTCATCGCTACTGTCCTGGAGCAGGGCGGCGGTGGTTCGGATACCGCGATGCATGTCGTGCGCGACGTGCTCGGCGTGATTTATGACGAGCCCGATACCTCTTCGGCTTCGGGCGATTCTTCGGTTCGATAGGAGGTTGCGATGGATTTTTCTCCGGCGGATCTGTTCCGTTCAACCAAGACCGGCTCTCGCAGCAGCCTGGACCGCGTCAACAAGCAACTTTCGGCCTCGCGCGGTACGTTTCGCCAAAAGGTGCATATCGGTGTGCTCGTGGCTACTGTGGCGCTCGTTGCCTATGGCGCCATCATTATTTGGTCGGCGTCACAGTTTAAGGCCGACGCCTCATTCTCGCGCCACCTGCTGGGCATTGGCATTGGCGCGGTGCTTGCGGTGCTCGTCTGGCGTACCGATCTGCGCGGTATTTCCAATTTTTCGACGGCGTTGCTCGTCATCGACCTGATCGTGATCTTCTCGCCCAAGATTCCGGGTCTGTCCTATACGGGCGGTCTGGGCATGACAGGCTGGATCAAGATTCCCGGTATCGGCTTGACATTCCAGCCGGTTGAGCTTGCCAAGCTCATCACCATCTTCTTTATCGCCACGCTTGGCTCGCAGTATAACGGCCGCATCGATACCGTTCGCGACTACGTCAAGCTCTGCGGCATGCTGTCCATCCCGTTTTTGGCCGTCGTTGCCATGGGCGACCTGGGCTCGGGCCTGGTCGTGCTGGTCTCGGGCGCCATCGTCATCTGCATGAGCGGTGCGCGCCGCGAATGGGTGCTGTCGACCCTGGCCCTGCTTGTGGGCCTGGTGGCCCTCGTCCTGGCGCTCGATCTGTCTCTTATACACATCTGACGCTGCCGACGAAGCTAGAAGTGTAGAT
>USPH01000298.1 GCA_900556515.1 uncultured Collinsella sp. | reverse complement strand
GGACCTGTAGCTCAGTTGGTTAGAGCGTCCGGCTGATAACCGGGAGGTCACAAGTTCGAATCTTGTCAGGTCCACCATCAAAACTGTGAAGAGCCTCGGGGCAATTGCCTCGGGGCTTTTTTCTTGTCTGCGATAAATCTCATTTTGGTTTTGTGTGCTGGGCGAAAGATTGGGTAGTATAGCTATTCAATGCGGCGGGCTGCCGCGTGTTAACCGCTACGTACCGGAGGTGTTCCATGGTTCGTGTCGACATAGAGACCATCGTCATGGCCGCCGGTCCCGTGCCATCGCTTATCGTACTTCGTGAGCGCAGCAGCAAATCGGACTCGCCCGCGCCGCTGCGTTCCCTTTCCATTCAGACTGGTTCGTTTGAAGCTGCTGCCATCAGCCGCGGCATCGATAGCGGCCGCGCCGAGCGCCCGATTACCCATGACCTGCTGCTCGATACCGTGGACGCCCTGGGCGCCAAGCTCGAGCGCATCGAGATCGTTCGCGCCGAGCCGCCGGTGTTCTACGCGACGATCGTCGTGCTGGCCGATGGCGAGGAGCGCAAGATCGACGCCCGCCCCAGTGACGCCATTGCCCTTGCCGTGCGCAGCAATGCCCCCATGTTTGTGGAGGACGACATCATGAATCGCCTGGGCACTGTTTCCACCCACGCCGAGGAAGTCGACGACGAGCAGGAGTTCGAGAAGTTCGACGAGTTCGTCCATAGGCTCTCCCCCGATGACTTCTAAATGTCTGGCACGCGAGCGGAGAGGTCGCTGATGGGTACCCGCGTATCGGCTGAAGCGGCCGCCATCGCGCGTGAAGCCCAGATGCGCTCGGAGGCTTCTGAGGCGGCTCGCATTGCCTATGTGACGCAGGCCCGCACGCTTCGCGAGCGCCGCGGCTCGTTTATCAAGATGGTTGCCGTCTCCGCCCTTGTCGCGGCAATCTGCTCTCGTCTTCGTGGTACAGTTGGTGCGCTTGGGTTTTCGATTTCAACAGGCTTGGTAATCTGGGGCGTGGTCGATGCAGTAATGCTGGCCAGCCAGATCAAGGTACTCGACAAGCGCGCGATGGATATGATGCGCGCCCGCGACGCTGCCGCCAAGATCGCTGCCGAGGCACAAGAACTGTAACGACGCCAGACTCGATGGGAAGGTCTAAAGATGGCACAGGATATGCAGGACGCCGGTAACGTCTCCGCCGAGCTCGACGCCATGGTGTGTGACCTGATTGGTGCGTTCTTGGACGACCTCGCCGCCGGTGAGAATCCGGGCGTAGTTGTGGCGATCGAGGACGCTGCTTCCAACCGATATCTGGCGGCGCTCGACGAGGACGGCGAGGAGGCATGCCTGGAGGCTGCCACCAACTTTATCTCCGAGCACAAGATGGGCCTCAAGGACGAGGGCCTGGGCCGCATCGCCCGCTATGCCATCGGCTACACCGGTTGTGTCGAAATTGACGGCGGCTATCACGACGCCCTGCTCGTGAGCTTCTTCGAAACCACGCTCGAGAGCGGTTTTTCGGCATACGTGCTGTATGAGGGCATGGGTGCCGGCGATGGTTTTATGTGGAGCGACCCTGAACCTGCAGGTGAGGAAACCCCTCTCATCTAAAATCGCTAAAATAAACGAGTTTTCGGTAAAAGGCTCAATATTCCCGCTGAGCGTTGTGTCGCTGGGCGGGCCGCATACGCGTGCCGTTTGTATATGGATAGAAGATAGGGGAACTACATGCGCGTAGACAATCTGAGGAACATCGCCATCATCGCCCACGTCGACCACGGCAAGACGACGATGGTCGACAAGCTCCTGCGTGCCACGGACGCCTTCCGTGCCAACCAGCAGGTCGAGGACCGCGTCCTGGACTCTAACGACCAGGAGCGCGAGCGCGGCATTACGATTCTCGCCAAGAACATCTCTATCGAGTACAAGGACGTTAAGATCAACGTCATCGACACCCCGGGCCACGCCGACTTTGGCGGCGAGGTCGAGCGCGTGCTGCGTATGGCCGACGGCGCCCTGCTGCTGGTCGACGCTTTTGAGGGCCCCATGCCCCAGACCCGCTTCGTGCTGCGTCACGCTATCGACACCGGCCTCAAGATCATGATCGTTATCAACAAGATCGATCGTCCGGGCGCCAACCCCGAGAAGGCCTACAACGACTGTCTGGACCTTATGGCCGACCTGGGCGCTACCGACGACCAGCTTGAGTTCGCCATGGAGCACGTAGTCTACGCC
>USPH01000297.1 GCA_900556515.1 uncultured Collinsella sp. | reverse complement strand
CTTACGCCCCGCCCCTCCAATAAACGCGTTATCATTTTGACCCATGAACATACGTTAGGAGCAATCATGCCAAACGAGAACAGCTACGAAGTCGCGCTGCAAAAGAGCAACGCCATTCGCGAGGGCTTGGCAAAGACGCCCGAGAAGTTCACCATGCTCACCGGCGACCGCCCGACCGGACGCCTGCACCTGGGTCACTACTTCGGCACCCTCAAGGGCCGTGTTGAACTGCAGAACATGGGCGCCAAGACCAACGTGCTCATCGCCGACTACCAGGTCATCACCGACCGCGACACCACCGAGCATATCCAGGACAACGTGTACAACATGGTCATGGACTACCTTGCCTGCGGCATCGACCCCGACAAGACCATGATCTACGCGCACTCCGCCGTGCCCGCCGCAAACCAGCTCATGCTGCCGTTCCTGTCGCTGGTGTCCGAGGCCGAGCTGGCGCGCAACCCCACGGTCAAGGCCGAGATGGAGGCCTCGGGCCACGAGCTTACCGGCCTTCTGCTCACCTACCCGGTGCACCAGGCCTGCGACATTCTGTTCTGCAAGGGCAATGTGGTGCCCGTCGGTCGCGACCAGCTGCCACACATCGAGCTCACCCGCACCATCGCTCGCCGCTTTAACAACCGCTACGGCAAGGTATTTCCCGAGGTCGAAGCGCTGCTGTCCGAGACCCCGCTGCTGCCCGGCCTGGACGGTCGCAAGATGAGCAAGAGCTACGGCAACGCCATCAACATCTCGATGACCGCCGAGGAGACCGCGAAGCGCATCAAGAAGAGCCAGACCGACGGCGAGCGCATGATCACGTTCGACCCCGAGGCGCGCCCCGGCGTGTCCGGCCTGCTCTCCACCGCCGCCATCTGCACCGGCCGCTCCGAGATCGAGATCGCCGAGGAGATCGGCATGGGCGGCTCCGGCCAGCTCAAGAAGTACGTGACCGAGGCCGTCAACGAGTACTTCGCCCCGATCCGCGAGCGCCGTCAGCGCTACGAGAACGACCTGGATTACGTGAAGGACGTGCTGCACGAGGGCAATCGACGCGCCAACGAGATCGCCGAGCAGACCCTGGCCGAGGTTCAGGACGCCATGGGCATGGTGTACTAGACCGATCTGCTGGCTTGAGCTTTAGATTGTTTTGGGCGGGCGCTACGGCGTCCGCCTTTTTTTGGTGCCCGACCGGTTCGGCTCTGTCCATTGCACTCCCCCGACAAACAGGAACAGGCCCGCTGGCAGTTAGTTGCCAGCGGGCCTGTTCCCGAAGTACACCGTTGAATCGCACAGAGGGGAGGAATGCGAATCAAACTCAACAGGGCAGGCTTTTTCATCGCCTATTGCCTGCTCCGTTGCTGAAACCAATATAGTTCACCGTGGTTTACTTTCTAGCGTCAATATGCGCCGCCATACCTTCTCCATAAGTTAGCTCCGGTAAACCTGCAACGGAAAACCACCACAAAGGGGACAGGCACCTTTGTGGTGGTTTTGGCCACGGTGGAGCCGCTAGAGCCCTGCTGGCCAGCGACAGGCGGCCAAGTCGACGTGCATGGGATCGGTAAACGTTACGCCCTCCCCCGTTAAGAGCTCACGCTGAGCATCGGGGCCGCCAAACGCAAAGCCCTCGCAAATACGGCCATCGGCAAACACCACACGATGGCAAGGAATCTGACCAGGGCGCGGATTGCCGTGCAGCGCATAGCCCACATAGCGCGCGCTTCGCGGACGGCCGGCGAGCAGCGCCACCTGGCCGTACGTGGCGACCATCCCCTCGGGAATCTGCTCGACCACCTCGTATACCCGTTCAAAAAAGCCCTCAGACGCCATCGCATGCTCCCTTCCACCCGGAAAAGCATAAACCACCACAAAGGTGCCCGTCCCCTTTGTGGTGGTTTATGGCAAGTCGGTTAATTGGCGGGCTGGAAGAAGGCTACGGCTACGGCGCCGGGACCTACGTGGGTGCCGATGGTAGCGCCGATAGTGTGGACGGGCAGCTCGCCCTCGGTGTGGCCAGCCCACAGCGCCGCACTGTCATCGATATACTTCTTGAGCACCGCGTCCGAAAGACCCGTATAACCAAGCGCCAGCGGCATGGAGAAGTCGACGCCGCCCGCCTGTTCGACCTTCTGGTTCAACAGGTTTCGACCGTTTTTGGAACCGCGCGCCTTGCCCAACTGCACGATGAGCTGTCTCTTATACACATCTCCGAGCCCACGAGACATGCGCAGATCTCG
>USPH01000296.1 GCA_900556515.1 uncultured Collinsella sp. | reverse complement strand
GGCAAGGCTTTGCTCCTGCGCGCGGCCCGCCGCGAGCTGCTCTTCGATGGGTTCCGCGCCGGGCGTAGCGCAAATGCCATAGACGGCGGCGCCCATCTCGCGCGTGCGGCATTCATATTCGGTCTCGGGATGCTCGGGATGGTCGCGGCGGACGTCGTCACTTACCCAAAGCGTATCGTAGCCGGCCGCGGCAAACTGTCCCAGGGCGTAATCGCGCAACGGCTTGCTATCGGTGCGCAGTGTGACGGTAGCGCCGGCTGAAAAGAGCGGGCGGTAGAGCATCAGATGGTCGACATGGACGAGTCGTTTTTTAGCGTACTTGGCCTTGGGCTGCGGCGTGGGAAAGTTAATGGTGATGGCATCGAGCTCGCCTGCGGCAAACAGCTGTGGCAGCGATGCGGCGCCTCGGGGCAGGACGAGTGCGTTGGATAGCCCCTGTTCGCAGATTTTCTGCGCGGCATAGGCGATGCAGATGGGCTCCTGGTCCATACCGACAAAGAGCGTGTTCGGCTCGCGGGTGGCGCGCTCTACCAGGTACGTTCCCTTGCCACAGCCAAGATCCAGGTGAAGGTGTTCGAAGGGCTTGCCGCCTGCGGGCGCACAGGCCTCGCGCCAATCTCCGGCATAGGCCTCGGGGTTCGTCTCAATCGCATCGGCGTAGCGCTCCAGGCGCTCCTCGAGCACAAAGTTCTTAGGCGTGCGAACGTGGACGGCTCCCATGAGGCTCCTTGGTCATAAGTATGGAACGCATAGCTGCGCGTTCCGTCAATGGGTTGAAAAAGGGTGGGCATAGTTTGCCCGAAAGATGCGGTGCGGCTCGGCGGCGAGTCGTCGGTGCCTACAGACGCTTGAGAATCACATAGCGGTTGAGCTCGCCGCTGCGACCGTCGGCATGGAAGCGCTCAAGCTCGCGCACGGGAACCTCGCCGCTCTTGTAGAACGTACGGACGCCGCGCACCAGGTCGGTGATCTGCTGATCGTCAAAGTGATGGCAATAGCGGTAGGCGTGGCGGTCGTTTTGCCAGCCAATGAGGTGGTCGCCGGCTTCAAACTGGGCGGAATCGTAACCCTCAAACGGCGGGGTGAGCTCGGCGCGGGCTTCGGCGCGAACAGCCTTGCGCGCCATGCGCTCGTCGTTCATAAACTCCCAAAAGCTGATGGCGATGATGCCGCCCGGGCGCGTCTGGCGTACCAGGGCGTCGAGCACGCGTACACGGTACTCGCACGACGGCACATGGTGCATAAAGCCAAAGCAGACCGAGATGTCGGCGAGCGGGGCGTCGAAAAGCACGTCGGGCGTCTCGGCGGGGTTGAGCTTCATAAGGGCGTCGAGCACGTCGAGTTCCTGGAAGTGCAGGTTGGGAATGCGCAGCGCGTGGCCATGTGCATCGATGGCCAGGTCTTGGCACGAGTCGACACCATAGAACTCAAACGGGCAGCTGGCATCTGCCGAGGGGTTTGCGCCATCGACGCCCTTGGCGGCAAGTGCGCCGCCGGCGGCAAAGTTCTCGAATCGCATATTGCCACAGGCAAGATCGAAGACGCGGACGGGATGCTCGATCGTGGCGACGTCGAGCTGTTCGAGCGCGATATCCATGGTACGTACCCAGCCGGGCCACGGGGCCTGGCGCGTATCGGAAAAGGAAGCGGAGTGCTCGCGATAGAACGTGTTGTTGAGCTGGATGAGCGATGAGGCGAAATCGCGGTTCACGGCGCGGAACTCCCTCCGTTAGCGGTGCGAAATAAACAGTACGACCATACTACCGTTAACGCCGCAACGGGGACAACCGAGCTGCGGCTCATTGCTTTGTTTGGACACATTTCCGCAGCTCATATGTGCCTGCAACCGCCAGTTGTCAAAAATCTCACTAGAATAGGTGGCATGCTTTTGGCGGTGGCGGATAGATTTTTAACTGTGCAAGGCGCCTTAAGAACAAAAACGGTCCGGCGGCACGGCTGGCATCACATAGGAGGAACCATGAATGTAGAAACTGCACAGCGGCTCGCCGACCTTCGTCGCAGCAAGGGTTTTAGCCAAGAAGGGCTGGCGCGAAAGCTGGGGCTGTCGCGCCAGGCGGTCAGCAAATGGGAGCGCGCGGAGAGCTCGCCCGATACCGAGAACCTGATCTCGCTCGCCAAGCTCTATGGCGTGAGCCTGGACGAGCTGCTCAATCCGAGCGACGAGATCGAGGACGATATCGAGTTTGAGAACGAGGACCGCGCCCGCCAGCGCGAGGCCGAGGCGGCAG
>USPH01000295.1 GCA_900556515.1 uncultured Collinsella sp. | reverse complement strand
GGGATGAGCGAGGCGTCGTCCTCGCGCACGATGTGGCCCTTGACCATAACGTGGACGCGGTCGACATCCAGGTGCTCCAAGATGCGCGTGTTGTGCGTGATGATGAGCATGGAGCCGTCGCAGCTCTTGCGGTACGCGTCCATGCCGTGGCTGACGGTGGACAGGGCGTCGACGTCCAGGCCTGAGTCGGTCTCGTCCAGGATGGCGAGTTTGGGCTGCAGCAGCAGAAGCTGGAGCATCTCGACCTTCTTCTTCTCGCCGCCCGAGAAGCCTACGCCCAACTCGCGGTTGAGGTAGGCGGTATCCATGTTGAGCTCGGCCGCGAGCTCCTTGACGCGACGGCGGAATTCCTTGCCCTTCATCTCCAGGCCGGGACGGCCGGCGATACTGGCACGCAAAAAGCTCGACAGCGGCACGCCTGGGATCTCGACCGGGGCCTGGAAGCTCAGGAACAGGCCGGCGCGCGAACGCTTGTCGGTGGTGAGCTCGGTGATGTCCTGGCCGTCAAAGACGATACGGCCGTCGTTGACCGTGTAGACGGGGTCGCCCATGACCAGGTGGCCGAGGGTGGACTTGCCGGCGCCGTTGGGTCCCATCAGCACATGGGTCTCGCCGGCGGCGACGTTGAGGTTGACGTTGTGGAGGATGGTCTTCTCGTCCACGGAGGCGGTGAGACCTTCGATGGAAAGCAGCGGATTTGCGCTCATGCTGTCCCTCTCTGTATATGGTGTACTCATAGGTGTACTAAACCCTAGGAATCTTCTCGGAATAAAGTTACTATGGGTTCGGCGTTAGTCAAGGGAAAACCCGACTAATCCACTCGACTTTTTAGATGTGGGACATAATAATCAGGCTTGTTTGCCCCGCGTGCATAAGATTTGGGACAAACAAGCCTGGTATTTTGTCTCGGCTACGATGAGAGGGTAGGTATGCTCATTTCTTCTAAGGGCCGCTATGCCCTCCGTCTGATGATCTATATCGCAGCGCTTGGTGACGCCGAGGGCAAGATTGCCCTTCGCGAGGTCGCTGACCGCGAGCATATTTCACAAAAGTATTTGGAGCAGCTGGTTCGTCCGCTCATGAAGGCTGGCCTGCTTAAGAGCGTGCGCGGCAAGGGCGGCGGCTACATGATGGCCAAGGATCCCTCCGAGGTACGTGCGGGTGACATCCTGCGCGCCGTCGAGGGCAGCACGGCGCCCGTGGCGTGCGACGGCATCGACAACAGCTGCACCCGCAGCGATTTGTGCTCGACCGTCAAGTTCTGGCGCGGTCTGGACGACGTGATCGAAAAATACGTCGACGGCGTGACGTTGGCCGACCTAGCCGCCGTTCCCGAGATCAACTTTGACATTAAGCTGTAAGGGCTGCAAATGACATCTCTCGACAAGGTGTACAAGCAAATCGAAGTTTTTGCTCTGGAATGTGACGCCGAGAAGGTCGTGTTGTTTGGTTCTCGTGCTCGAGGCGACAACTTGCCCAAGAGCGATATTGACATCGCCGTAGCAGGTTGCCGGGATTTCGGCCGTTTCTCATATTTGATCGAGGAACATCTTGATACTCTTTTAGATGTAGATGTCGTCAATCTCGACGAGTCCCTATCGCAGCAATTGCTCGATGAGATTGCCAGGGATGGTGTGATTCTGTATGAAAAAATATGAGAACTTTGTTAGCGCCTTGGCGAATCTTGAGGATGCGCCCAATCAGGATCTCAACAATGATTTTGTTCAGAGTGGATTAATTAATAAGTTCAATCTTCAATTTGAACTGAGCTGGAAGCTCCTTAAGCGTCTGCTCGAGTATGAGGGCGCCACGCTTGCCGCGTCGGGGTCTCCTCGTGCCATCTTGAAGGAGTCGTACCGATTCTACGACTTTATTGATGAGGCGGCCTGGCTAGACATGCTCAGAGACCGCAATACGAACGTCCATATCTACGACAACAAGCTCGCTCAAGATTTGATTCAGCGCATCTTGAACGTCTATATCCCCGCTTTCTGTCAGTTGAGGGACGGGCTGATGGAGCGATACGGCGAGCTTCTGATGGCGCCCGACGACCAGTTTGTTTAATTCCTTAAGATTTCGCAGAAGGTTGTTGCCGTTTACCGAGGGGTTGTTGTGCAACAACGGACGAGCTGCAATACTGATTCTATCTTTGCAAACTGCACTTTAACTACACCAATGCAGGGAGGATCTTATGCAGCCCAAGCATTCTGCTATTGTCGCGGGTCTGACGCTGGCGCTTTCGTTTGGCGCCGTTTCCGCGCCGGCACCCGCCGCT
>USPH01000294.1 GCA_900556515.1 uncultured Collinsella sp. | reverse complement strand
ATCCTGCGCCGTCTGAAGGGGGAAGTGCTGCGGGATCTCCCGGCGAAGCTGGAGGAGAATGTCTTCGCGAAGCTCGAAGGAGAGCAGCTTGCGCTCTATGACGCCCATGTGCAGCGCATGAAGGAGAGCCTGGAGGGCAAATCCGAGAAGGAATTCCGCTCCGAGAAGATCCAGATTCTTGCGGAGCTGACGAGACTGCGCCAGATCTGCTGTGACCCGGGGCTTCTGTTTGAGGGCTATAAGGGGGAGTCCGCAAAGGCGCAGATGTGCATGGAACTGATCGAGAACGCGGTTGGTGCCGGGCACAAGGTGTTATTGTTCTCGCAGTTTACGTCCATGCTGGAACGTCTGGCGGCAGGGCTTAAGAAGGCCGGGATTGACTACTATATGCTGACCGGTTCTGTCGGCAAGGAAAAGCGCATGCAGATGGTAGAGAGCTTTAACGAGGACGACGTGCCGGTATTCTGTATTTCCTTAAAGGCAGGAGGAACCGGGCTGAACCTGACGGCCGCGGATATTGTGATCCACTATGACCCGTGGTGGAACGTGGCGGCGCAGGACCAAGCGACTGACCGTGCACACCGTATTGGCCAGCAACATGCCGTGACCGTGTACAAGCTCATCGCCAAGGACACGATCGAGGAACGCATTATGCAGATGCAGGAGTCCAAGCGCGACCTGGTCAACAGCGTACTCGGCGGCGACGGCATCTCGTCGGCACTGTTCACGCGCGAGGATGTTCTGGCGCTTCTCGGCGGCGACGGGCGCTAGCCGCGCGCGGGGTGGGACTGCTGGAGTGGGCAGGACGGTCGACGCATTTTGGCCCGACCGCTTGCCTGATCCGTTATGTGTTCATTTGCAATGCCGTGGATGGTTTGTCTGCCTTTGGGCATAAGAACCATCAAGAACATTGGCACATCAGCAAAGGAGAACATCATGGCGAAATTCTTTAAGGACCCCGACGGTAAGCTCATCGCTGCCCTTGGCGACGACGTTGCGACCCCTGCCGGTTGCACGGAACTGACCGCAAACACTGAGGACGCGGCGCACGAGAAGCACGTGCCTGTTGTCGAGACCGAGCGCGACGGTCACGTGATTCGTGCACGCGTTGGCTCGGTCGAGCACCCCAGCCTGCCCGAACACTACATTGAGTGGATTGCGCTTGAGGCCGAGGGCCGCTTAGAGGTTCATTACCTTGAGCCCGGCATGAAACCCGCGACGTTTTTCGCGGGCGGCTCCAAGACCGGTACCGTCTATGCCTACTGCAACCTGCACGGGCTGTGGTCCGCGACATTCTAGGAGCGCGCCCCCGCTCGGGGTATCATAGCTAGCATATGCACATGCAAGCGCCGGCTGCATTATGCGGCCGGCGCTTTTACTACGATTTCGATGGTTTACGACGGAAAGGGCTGGGGCATGAAGCTCGCGCTTGCACAGATCGATATGCGCCTGGGTGATATTGAGGGCATTTGCGGCCGCATCGAGGACCAGGCTCGTCTGGCCCACGAGCGCGGGGCGCGCGTGCTGTGCGTTCCGGCTCCGCTCTTTATGGGCGCCATGCCCGGTGGCCTGGTGGGCGCTGCCGACTTTGAGCACGACGTGCTTGCCGGTTTGACTGGTGTCGCCGAGCGTATCCAGGAGCTTGACATGATCTGCATCGTGCCCGCGGCGGTTTCGTTTGAGGGCCAGCCGCTGCTCGACTACATGATGCTCAAGGACGGTCATGTGGTGCCGGCGCGTTCGAGCATTGCCCTGCAGCGTGGCGAGAACAACGACACACGTTGGGCGCCGCCGGTGTTCGACGTGGACGGCGTGCGCATCGCCGTGATTTTTGACTTGGACCGCGAACTCGAGATGCTGCCGACCGGTGTTGACCTCATCGCGTATTTCCAATTCAACGCGTTTGACATGACCGACCGCGAGACTGCCGCCATTGCCGCCGTTCGCAGCGGCGCCTACCGCAAGATCGCATCCAAGCGCAGCGTGTGGTTTGCCTGCATGGCGCCGGTCGGTGCCTATGACGAGTCGGTGTATACCGGCGGTTCGTTTGTGCTCGACGACTGCGGTCGCGTGGTGGCCCAGGCGCCGTGCTTTGAGGAGAGCCTGCTGGTTCAGGAGATTCAGCGCGGCGTGATGCTCGATGCCCTGGAGGATCACGGACTGCCCGAGTTCCGTTCCGAGGAGTGGCTGTGGCAGGCGCTGGTGCTCGCCGTGCGCGACAACGCCCGAGCCCACGAGACATGCGCAGATCTCGTATGCCGTCTTCTGCTTGAAA
>USPH01000293.1 GCA_900556515.1 uncultured Collinsella sp. | reverse complement strand
GAGATCTGCGCATGTCTCGTGGGCTCGGAGATGTGTATAAGAGACAGCTTCTTGACGATGGCGAGGCGGAACGTCCCGGGCTGATCCTCAAGGGTCACCTCGGTGCCGCCTTGCCCTGTCGTGAACTCGACGCGCTTGTCGTTGAGGAGGTAGCCTGCCGGCGCTTTCGTCTCGACTGCGTAATACTCCGTGTTGGGTGCGAGCGCCACCTGGGCGCTGCCGTTCTCATCGGTTTCGATCGATGCGACCTTGGTCCCATCGTCGCGGCGGAATATGTCGTACCGCGCGCCCTGCGGCGAGTAGGAGGGATTGTCCGCGGTGAGTTCGATCTGGGCGGAGATCTTGGTGAAGCGAACGGTCACCCTCTTTTCGACGGTCACAAGGTCCTGGTAGTCGAAGGTCTGGTTCGGTCCGAACGGGGTCTCATTTTTCCACAGGATGGCGCAACCCTCCTCGATGCCTCCCCCGCCCGCCTGCTTGTAGGCGAGCCCTTCTTGGTAGAGCTTCCATCCAGCTTCCTTCGCCTGGGCGTCTCGTGCGTTTTGCCACCGCTCGAGGTAACCCTTGTTGCCGTGGTAGGTTCCCTCATCGGGGGAGGTGTACGAGAGTACGTCTTCGCGCTGGTCCGCGATGGAAAGCCATGCGGCGTAGGTCGTCGCTGCCTCCGACCGTGTCTCGTTGAGTCCGTATATCGAGGTGACGGTCTTACCATCGTAGCCGTGGTAGAGCACGTAATCGAGCTCAGGGATTCCAAGCGCCCCGTATCTCGTGAGCGATTGGCCGACTTTGGGCGTGACAAGCCAGCCCTGGGCGCAGTAGGCGACGGGGGAGGTCGCGCCGTCGACGCGGATGAAGCGGCCCGTGGAAGCAACAGAGTGAGGGTTGACTACCAGTTCGCTTACCGTCAGACGCCCTTCCGCCCCGACCGCCGCAAGCGGTGCCGTTCCCAATGCGACTGCACAGGCAATTGTCGATATGAGCGCGTTCGTCCAACGTGCTCGCCGTGGTGCCGGTAGCCTCCCGAGTACGTTTCGCACCAGCTGTCTCGCTCGATGCATCATCGCGACCTCCTTCGAATGTGATGGGGTAGCGAGCGTACGTCGCGTGTTGTTACAGTGATGTTGGCGGGTCGAACGGGCAGAAGCGATGCATTGCCGCAGAGCCTCGCCCGCATCGAACAACGGCTGGTCGCTGGCGGCCGACCGCTTCGCCTGAGGGGAGGGCCAGTGCGCAGCGCGCCTGCAGCGAGGTGGGGTGACCACGAACAAAGCAAAAACCTCTGCCCGGACATCGTCCTGCGCGCCATCAGGGCGCGCCCTTTGGCGCGCAGGGCATCGGAAAGAGAGAGTTGCCGTCTCGCGTGTGTGCGCTATACTAGTCCCCACGCGGGTATCGCCAAGTGGTAAGGCATCAGCTTCCCAAGCTGACATTCGCGGGTTCGAGTCCCGTTACCCGCTCCAGTGAGAGCCAGGAGCCCGGCGCCATCGCGGTGCCGGGCTCTTTTCGTATGCGGAACGAGCCGCCCGCCTTTCATCATCTGCGCATCGCTCCGTCGCGCAAATGCTGCGATACGGTGACAGCACACGTCCGGCGCTCCCCTGCGGGGTGCGTCCAAGTACAATAACGGTGTACCGTCGTGCGCGAACACATACAAAGGAGCCGCTATGATCGATCGCTACACGCGCCCCGAGATGGGCCACATCTTCTCGCTGGAGAACAAGTACGCCATCTGGCAGGAGATCGAGGTCCTGGCCTGCGAAGCCCAGGCAGAGCTCGGCAAGTGCGGCATCACCAAGGAGGAGGCCGCCTGGATCCGCGGGCACGCTGCGTTCGACCGCGCCGAGGTCGATGCCATCGAGGCCGTGACCAACCACGACGTCATCGCGTTCCTCACCAACATGGGTGAGCATATCGACGCCGATGTGCCCGAGGGGGACCCCAAGCCCAGCCGCTGGGTCCACTACGGCATGACCAGCTCCGACCTGGGTGACACCGCCCTGTGCTACCAGCTCGTCCAGGCGACCGACATCATCATCGAGGACGTGCGCAAGCTCGGAGAGATCTGCCGTCGCCGCGCGTTCGAGGAGCGCAACACCTTGTGCGTCGGCCGCACGCACGGCATCCACGCCGAGCCCATGACCTTCGGTATGAAGTTCGGCAGCTGGGCTTGGGAGCTCAAGCGTGACCTCGACCGCCTGGTGGACGCCCGCAAGAACGTCGCCTTCGGAGCTATCTCCGGCTGTCTCTTATACACATCTCCGAGCCCACGAGACATGCGCAGATCTCG
>USPH01000292.1 GCA_900556515.1 uncultured Collinsella sp. | reverse complement strand
CCCGTGCTCCGTCGAGGGCGATAACCTCATCCGCATCGCCCTCGACGGAGCACGGGCCGGCGATGACCTGGAACTGGTCGCCGCCGATCTTGACGCCGTGACCGCAGTCGATGACGGAGTCCTCGGGGTGGAACTTGCGGTTGGCACGCTTAAACGGCTCGGAGACGCGCTGCACGCGCTCGACGACATCCATGGACTCGAGCAGAAACGGGTCGATCTTGGTCGTATCGCCCACCAGGCCGATGATCGTCTCATTCTCGCCGCGCGAGACATCGGTCTTCAGGCCCTTTTTCTCAATCCAGCTGACAATATGGCTGACGGCCTCGTCGCTGGCGCTCTGCTTTAAAATTGCAATCATGGTGTGCCTCTCACCTCGATGGATAACTTTTGCAAAAACGGCCCGCAATGCGAGCCGTGTATATATGGTGCATGAGAGTTTATACTATCTGACTCGCTTTTGCCTTCTAAAGTAGGCCGTTGCGCCGCTTCTTCCTCGGAATTGCAAAGCTTTTTCTTTTATTTTGATAGCCCGTGGTGCACTTGGGTATAATGCCAACCGTTGGCCCTATTAGCTCAGGGGATTAGAGCGTCTGCCTCCGGAGCAGAAGGCCGTTGGTTCGAATCCAACATGGGGCACCATCGAACGTAAGACCGTCCGAACCTCGCATGGTCCGGGCGGTTTTTCTTATACCGACGCGACGTGATGGGACGTGGTATGGCAGCAACGGATATCGAGCGCGGACTCTCGACCGCCGAGGTCGAGGAGCGCATGGCCGCCGGTAAGATCAACCGCAACATGGAGCTCAAGACCAAGTCGGTCAAAGAGCTCATCATCGAGAACCTCTGCACGTTGTTCAATTTGATCAACGTGATCTTGGCGTTCCTGGTCATTTTGACCGGTTCGTTTAAGAATCTGACGTTCCTGTTCGTGGTGTTCCTCAATACCGCCATTGGCGTCATTCAATCCATGCGTTCCAAGAAGATGGTCGATAAGCTCACGCTGCTGACCTCCAAGAAGGCCATCGCGGTGCGCGACGGTGCCGAGGTGGAGCTCGACTTGGACCAGATCGTGCTCGACGACATCATCCGTCTGGGGCGCGGCGACCAGATTCCCGCTGATGCCGTGGTGGTTTCCGGCGAAGCGCTCGTGAACGAGAGCCTGCTGACGGGCGAGAGCGACCTTATCAAGAAACAGCCCGGTTCCGAGCTCATGAGCGGCAGCTTTATCGACTCGGGCCTGCTGCGCGCTCGCGTGATCCATGTCGGCGCCGACAACTACGTGGCTAAGATCAATAACGAGGCCAAATACGTCAAAAAGGTCAATTCCGAGATCATGAACGCGTTTAACGCCATCGTGCGCTTTGCGAGCATCATCATGATCCCGCTCGGTTTGGCGTTGTTTGCCTCGAGTGTGAGCGAGCTGTGGGATGCCGCGGGAACCCCGGGCGATAGCGCGCTTTCGTGGTGCTTCTCCGAGCTGTTGGCTGGTCATGTGCCTTCGTCGGCGCTGCTGTCCACGGTGAGTGCCCTGCTGGGCATGATCCCGCAAGGCCTGGTGCTGCTGACCTCGTCGGTGCTCGCCATCGCCACGGTGCGCCTGGCCCGCCGCAAGGTGCTGGCACAGCAGCTCTACTGCATCGAGACGCTCGCTCGCGTCGACGTGCTGTGCCTGGACAAGACGGGCACCATCACGTCGGGCCGTATGGAGGTCGAGGGCACGTATCCGCTGCCGGTTGAGGGCGTTGGCTTTGGCGTGGACTCGGAGGAGGCGGCTGTTCCCGTCGATACCACAGTGCTCGATTTTGCGCTGGCTAACGTCGCGCGTGCGACTTCGGCCGATGCCAACGAGACCTGCCAGGCGCTGCTCAACTATTACGCCGATCGCCCGGTCGAGGTGTCTGAGCCGCTGTCGGTCATTCCGTTCTCGTCGTCTAAAAAATGGAGTGGCGCTTCTTTTGCGCAGGGCTCCTATGTGATGGGTGCCGCGCAGTTTGTGCTCTCTGATCGTGTGTTTTCGCAGGTCGAGAACCGTGTCGCCGAGCTTGCCGATACCTGCCGCGTGCTCGTGGTGGCGCGCGTGGACGGCTTTACGCCCGATGGGGATATGGTGGGCGAGGCCGAGCCCGTGGGCTTTGTGACCATCCGCGACGAGATTCGTACCTCGGCGGCCGAGACCATCGGCTACTTTAACGAGCAGGGCGTGACCCTCAACGTGATCAGTGGCGACGACCCGCGTACGGTGCTGTCTCTTATACACATCTCCGAGCCCACGAGACATGCGCAGATCTCGTA
>USPH01000291.1 GCA_900556515.1 uncultured Collinsella sp. | reverse complement strand
ATAAGAGACAGCCGGAGAACCTCGTGAACAGGGATTTCCACGCCGACGAGCCCAACTAGGCCTAATCCAAGCGAGATTCCAGACTCGACAGACCATTGAGAGTCAGATCGTTGGCGACCTCAGAGACGCGCTCGATAGGAACCGAGCCGTCAGACAGTGCCCACGTGCGATAGATACCGATAATACCCGACAGCAAAAACGCCAGATAGTAGTCGAACATCTCGTCCTTGAGACCTTGGGGCAGCAGATCGCGCTCGGCAATCTCATATTCGAGCGGCGCACGAAGACGAGCCATGAAATCATCGAGCGGAATATTCTCGATCAGCTGACGATTGAGCACTAAGTTGTTGCACAGTGCCTCATTAACGGTTTTAAAGAAGGTCGCCGCCGCGCCAAGAGCGCGCTCGCTGGTGTCACCGTCCATAGAAGCAAGCGTTTTCTCGACCGAGTCGACAATCATCTCCACCACATCGACGGCAATGGCATCGAGCAGGCCGTCAACCGTACCAAAGTGAACGTAAAAGGTCTTGCGGTCGACATTGGCCTCGCGCGCGATGGCACTCACCGTAATGTCTGCCAGCGGCTTTTCCATGAGCAGGCGCTCGAAAGCCGAAAGGATGGCATTACGGCTGCGAATGATGCGACGATCAAGACGCGGTTTGCTGGTTGCCATGGGCGTGTCCCTTCGATATGCAAGCATTCATCAACAGATGAGAGATAATCTACGTAAGAGGATTATCCCCCATACAGCACAAATATGCCCCGCATCATGAAGAACGCACGACTGCCCTACTGCGACTTAGGGTGCTTCTTCTTATTGAGTGCCGACGGAGATACGCGAATACCGTCGCCCGTCTGGCGCACATAGGTTTTATGAGTCGGCTTAGCGGTCCCAGGAGCCTTCTGAGCGTGCTTCTTGGGATCAACGGTAACAGCATTCGTGGGGTGCGGCTTAGTGGGCGCAGAGGGCGTCTGAGGCGTGCGGCCGAGCTTGCGCATCACGCGATCCCAGCGCGCATGGATGCTCTCGTTGTGGGCGCTCTTAAGTCCCAGCAGGGGCGCAGCCAAAATGGTAGGCGCAATAAACGTAATGAGACGCCACAGCAGATAGCCGGCGGTCGAAGCCGAACCGAAGAAATGACCCAAGAACAATGCAAAGCCGCCCTCAGCGCCACCAGTTCCACCGGGCAAGGGAACCGCAGAGCTTAACAGCTGGACAAAGGCGCTCGCGGCCATGACCGAGAAAAAGTCGACCTCGTGGTGGCCAAAGGCAAGCATCAGGAAATACGGAACCAGATAGAAAAACGCAAGCTGCAGCATGGTGATAAACACGGTGAGCAGCATGGAAGAAAAATGTCCGGCCGAAAGCTTGAACTTCTCGGAGAAGGAGTAGATCTCGCCGTCGACAAACGTGCGCCATCCCTCGATCTTAGTGGCCGAGACACCTATGCGCTCGAGCCAATTGATAATGCAATGGGCGACGCGCGTGACGGTCTTAGGCATGAGCGCGACGGCGAAGATGCCAAGCAAGATACAGCAGTGCCCACCAAAGCTAAAGACGCACAGCAGCGTCATGTCGCCATAGCGCTCGGCAAAAAACGGCATGCGAGCAAGCAGTAGAATAGCGCCCCAGGCAACGAGGCCAAACTGATACACGATAAAGCGCGTAAATTGCGTGGCTCCGGCCTCGCCGACATTTTGGCCCGCCTTGGTCAGGCGGTAGATCTGGGCGGGAGTCGATCCCATCATCATGGGCGTGAGGTTGCCAAAGAAGATGCCACTCGCCTCGACCGAGATCAGGTCGCGAATGCCGACGGGTGAATTGGGGTCGAGCCAGACGGCGATCGCATAGGCCACAATGCCAAAGAACAGATACATGAACATGTAAAGACACGCGACAAAGAGCCATGACGCCTGCACGCTCGACATAGCGGCCCAGAACTGCCCCATCTGCCCGGTTACCACCAGATAGACGATATAACCCACCAGCACGACGCCGATAAAGATGGCGCCGCGGCGTGCGCTCTTATTGTCATCTCCGCCCGAGGCCTCAACCTCGACCTGGGGCTTAGACGTATGCTGAGAGGACTCCGTCATGAGGCTCCTTCTAACAGTCAAAATATCTTGGATATTGTACCCGCAAGGACCATAAGCAGAACGCAAAGCTCTGGTTCAAACGGGAATTGCAGACGGTTGTTTGAAAATAAAAAACCCGGCCTTCCATGGGAAGTCCGGGTATCAGATGCGTGGTAGCCCGTACCAGATTCGAACTGGTGATCTCCGCCTTGAGAGGGCGGCGTC
>USPH01000290.1 GCA_900556515.1 uncultured Collinsella sp. | reverse complement strand
ACGCCCGGCTTGAGGCACGAGATGCCGCGGATGATCATGTCCACGCGGACTCCTGCGCACGATGCCTCGGCGATCTTGTCGATGACCTCGCGGTCGGTGAGCGAGTTGAGTTTAAAGAACACGCGGGCGGGCTCGCCAGCGAGAGCGCGCTGAATCTCGCGATCCAGACCGCGCATGATGAGCGGCTTGAGGCCTACGGGCGCCACACCCAGGAAGCGGTAATCGCCGCGCAGATTGCCCAGCGACAGGTTGCGGAAGAACAGGTTGGCGTCCTCGCCGATGCCGGGGTGGGCGGTCATGAGCATAAAGTCGCTGTAGAGTTTGGCCGTCTTCTCGTTAAAGTTGCCGGTGCCCAGCAGCGTCAGACGCGTTAGCGCCATGCCTTCGCGATAGGTGAGCTGGCAGATCTTGGAGTGGCACTTAAAGCCCTCGGAGCCGTAGATGACGGTGCAGCCGGCCTCTTCCAGGCGCTCGGCCCACTCGATGTTGTTCTGCTCGTCAAAGCGCGCGCGGAGCTCCATGAGCACCGTGACTTCTTTGCCGTTCTCGGCGGCATCGATCAGTGACTCGCACAGGCGGCTCTGCTTGGCCACGCGGTAGAGCGTGACGCGCAGCGAGATGCACTCGGGGTCATAGGCGGCCTCGTGCACCAGGTCCAAGAACGGATTCATGGCCTCGTAAGGGTAAAAGAGCAGCTTGTCGTGCTGCAGCACCTGCTCGCGGATGGAGCGGGTCATATCGATGGTGGGGTTGGGCTGCGGCTTAAACGGCGTAAAGAGCAGCTCGTTGCGTAGATGCTCGGGAATCTTGCCCTCAATGCCGAAGACGTAGCCCAGGTCGAGCGGGATATCGCAGGTAAAGACAGAGCGGCGCGAAAGCTCGAGCGCCTTGCGGATGGTCTTGAGCGTCGCCTTCTCGAGCGACCCCGAGACTGCGAGCACTACCGGCTGCAGACGCAGGCGCTTCTTGAGGATGCGCTTCATGTGCTGGCGGTAGTCCTCTTCCTCCTCGACGCCCTCGCCGTCCGGATCGATGTCGGCGTTGCGGGTGACGCGGATGAGCGCGCGGTCGAGCGGCTTATAGGAGCCAAAGCAGCTGTCCAGGCAGGCGAGGATGACGTCCTCGAGCAGAATGTAGGAGTAGGTGCCGGTGGGCGAGGGGATCTCGACCACGCGGTTCATCGAGGCGGGGATCTCGATAAGGCCCAGCAGGCTCTCCTCGTCGGTGACGCCGTCCAGGCCACAAGCCAGATAGAGTGCACCGTTGCGCAGGTTGGGGAAGGGATGGCGCGGGTCAATGACCAACGGCGAGATGACCGGCGACACGTAGGCCTGGAAGTAGCGGGTTACAAAGGTGCGCTCCTCGGGCGTAAGCGAATCAACACGCGCGCGGTGAACGCCCAGGGTGTCGAGCTTGCCCTCGATGCTCTTAAAGATGGACTCCCATCGGGTAAGGAGCCCGGGCATTTCGGCCATGACAGCATCGACCTGTTCGGAGGCGGTCATATTGCTCTTGTTGTCGACAGGCTGTTTTTTGAGCTCTGCCAGATCGGACAGGCCGCCCACGCGCACCATGAGAAACTCGTCGAGGTTAGACTCGAAAATCGACACGAACTTTAGACGCTCGAACAGCGGAACGGTCTCGTCGAAGGCTTCGTCAAGCACACGGTTGTCAAAGCGCAGCCAGCTGAGCTCTCGGTTCTGCGTGTATGAGAAGTCGCGCGGCGGTTTGCGCAGCTTTGCGGCGGCTTGCTTTTTTTCGATTTTGCTCGGCATATGCATCTGTCCGTTCAGTCCCCGCAGGGGACGGTTGCCTAACACTATTCACTATTGTCTCAATTTAGTCGACCTATGGCACGGACGTATCGCGTGAACGGTATCTTTACCTACTTCTTACGCTGACAAGCCATAGAGCTGACGCCCGTCGCGTTGTGAAAAACGGTCTATATCCTCACTCAACTGGTGAGTATGTGTGAATAAGAATGATGGATAGCTGAATATCATTGAATGCAGGCGGAAACGTAAACAAACATCATTTATATACATAAAACCGATTTAGCTATGCAATTTTGAATCAAAAGTTTAGAGATGCAATTGCAAATAGTTTTTAGGAAAAAAGAGCGTTTACCTTTGAAAAGTTACTTTAGAACGCCGAAGTACATTATGGGGGAATCTCATGCGATATACCGTTCATCGCACTTTGTTGACCGTTCGGGGGCGAGGTGGAATTGCGGGTGGAATTTGGATATAACTAGAGCTGTCAGCAAGCAGTGCCCGTTACGGAAGGGCGCTGAGAGATTCGGCCGAAAGGCCCGAAAGAAAGGTAGGAGGCCATGACGAAAGGTCTGCACGTGCCTTCCGAGA
>USPH01000289.1 GCA_900556515.1 uncultured Collinsella sp. | reverse complement strand
CGAGATCTGCGCATGTCTCGTGGGCTCGGAGATGTGTATAAGAGACAGGACTGTTGTAGTGCCATCGGCAAAACGCCACGCCGCACATCATGCAGCGGCTCGCCTGGGCGCGACGCGCGTCGTCATCGAGCTCCACGTACAGCGGATCGAAATCGCGACTGCGCTCCTCCACGGGGCGAAGCTCGTGGGTCACGCGATCGATATCAAGAAAAGCACCGGGCTTACCCATGGCACTTACGCCTCCTTCTTGGTCGAAGCAACAGAGCTGGCGGCGGTCGCAGCACCAGCCACAGCGCCACCCGCAACATCAAAGCGATCAACATCAGCAGCGTCGGCGCGACCGGTCACGATGTCAAACGCCAGCTCCTCGGCCTGCGCATGCGTCTTGCCCGCGCCCTCGGCGGCGGCGACAATCGCCAGCACGCGCTCGTACTCGGTCGGGATGACCTTCACAAAATGCTTGCTCATCGAGTCAAAGCTGTAGAGCAGCTTAATGCCGCGCGGGCTCTGCGTCGCGTCCACGTGCTCCTGGATAAGCTTGCGGATCTGCGCCAGCTCGTCGGCCGTCGGAGCCTTGAGCTCAACGCTCTCGTGGTTCACACGGGCATCGAGCGTGCCGTACTGGTCAAAGACGTAAGCCACGCCGCCCGTCATGCCGGCGGCGAAGTTCTGCCCGACCTCGCCCAGGATGAGCGCCAGACCTCCCGTCATGTACTCGCAGCCATGGTTGCCGCAGCCCTCGACCACCACCGTGGCACCGGAGTTGCGTACGCCAAAGCGCTGGCCGGCCAGGCCGTTAATGAAGCCGCGGCCACTCGTAGCGCCAAAGAACGCAACGTTGCCCACGATGATGTTCTCGTCGAACTTGTAGGTCGCATGCGGGTTGGGGCGCACCGACACCTCGCCGCCCGAAAGGCCCTTGCCAAAGTAGTCGTTGGCGTCGCCGCACACGTTGAGCGTAATGCCGCGCGGCAGGAAGGCGCCAAAGCTCTGACCGGCCGAACCATCGCAATCGATGGTGATGGAGCCGGCGGGCAGGCCCTCGGGATGCGCCTTGGTCACCGCGTTGCCCAAGATGGTGCCCACGCAGCGGTTGACGTTGGCGATATCGGCGCGGAAGCGAATCGGACGCAGGTGCGCACGGGCATCGGCCGTATAGGGCACAAACAACGTGGAGTCGAGCGTCTTTTCGAGCTCGCTGTCCGCAGCCATCTGCGGCAGGAAGTGACGACCGTCGGCACCCGGGATGTGGGCACCGAACTCGCAGGTCGCGCTCGCCAGCACGGGCGACAGATCGAGCAGGTTGGCCTTGCGGTTGCCCGGGACCTCAATCTGGCGCAAGCACTCGGGATGGCCGACCATCTCGTCGACGGTGCGGAAGCCCAGGCTCGCCATGACCTCGCGCAGCTGCTCGGCAACAAAGAGCATAAAGTGCTCGACGTGCTCGGGCTTGCCGCGGAAGCCGCGACGCAGGCGACAGTTTTGCGTGGCGATGCCGGCCGGGCAGGTATCCTGCTGGCAGTCGCGCTGCATAAGGCAGCCCATGGAGATGAGCGGCATGGTCGCAAAGCCAAACTCCTCGGCACCCAGCAGGCAGGCGACGGCGACATCGGTGCCGTCCATGAGCTTGCCGTCGGCTTCGAGCACCACGCGTGAGCGCAGGCCGTTTTGCAGCAGCGTCTGCTGGGCCTCGGCAAGGCCAAGCTCCAGCGGCAGACCGGCGTGCCAGATCGAATCGCGCGCCGCAGCACCGGAGCCGCCGTTGTGGCCGCTGATCAAGATCTTGTCGGCGGCACCCTTGGCCACACCGGTGGCGATGGTGCCGACGCCGGCCTCGCTGACCAGCTTGACCGACACGCGTGCGCCGGGGTTGGCGTTCTTAAGATCGAAGATAAGCTCCGCCAGGTCCTCGATGGAGTAGATGTCGTGGTGCGGCGGAGGCGAGATCAGGCCGATGCCGGGCGTGGACTGACGGACCTCGGCGATCCAGGGGTAGACCTTCTTGCCGGGCAGGTGGCCGCCCTCGCCGGGCTTGGCGCCCTGGGCCATCTTGATCTGAATCTCAAAGGCGCTGCACAGGTAGCGGCTCGTCACGCCAAAGCGCGCGCTTGCCACCTGCTTGATGGCGGAATTCTTGGAGTCACCGTTAGCCAGCGGGGTCTCACGGCGCGGATCCTCGCCGCCCTCGCCCGAGTTGGAACGGCCGTGCAGGCGGTTCATGGCGATGGCCATGCACTCGTGGGCCTCTTGGCTGATGGAGCCGTAGCTCATGGCGCCGGTGTTGAAGCGCGTGGCGATGCTCCGCGCGCTTTCCACCTCGTCGAGCGGCAACGGCGTGCGCCCGGCGTCGTCGAAGTCCAGCAG
>USPH01000288.1 GCA_900556515.1 uncultured Collinsella sp. | reverse complement strand
CTCGGAGATGTGTATAAGAGACAGGGCTTATTACCGATACGAGACACGGTGATCTCCTTTCCTTCTACCTACCGAGCGAATTACCAGACGTAAGCGATGATCTCGCCGCCGACGTTGTGCTTGCGAGCATCGCGGTCGGTCATGACGCCATGGCTGGTGGAAATAATGGCGGTACCAAGGCCACCGCGGACGCGGGGCATGTCGGCAACGCCGGTGTACTTACGCAGGCCCGGCTTGGAAATGCGGCGGATGCCGTTGATGACCTTAGCCTTCTTGGGACCATACTTAAGCGTGATGTGCAGAGTCTTCTGGGGAACGGTGTCCTCGACATCGTAGCCCTCGATGTAGCCCTCCTCGTGCAGAACACGAGCGATCTCGACGAGCTTCTTGCTGCTCGGCATGGAGACCGTGGCCTTGTTCACAGAGTTAGCGTTACGGATGCGCGTAAGCATATCTGCGATCGGGTCTGTAAGGTTCATACAGATTCTCCTTCGTTCTTGATGAACACGTGCTCTTGGTTCTTCGCCGCCCTTAACGGCAAAGCCTTTTTAGCGCGTTTTCCCTGTTCCAAACTGATGCTTGAAACGCTGGTAGTGACTTACCAGCTGGCCTTCTTAACGCCGGGAAGCTCGCCCTTGAGTGCAAGCTCGCGGAAGCAGACACGGCACAGGCCGAACTTGCGGTACACAGAGTGCGGACGGCCGCAGCGCTGGCAGCGCGTGTACTCGCGGGTCGAGAACTTCTGCTTGCGATTGCACTTGACGATCATCGATGTCTTAGCCACTTATATCCTCCTCACATAGAGTATTGTTCGCCCCAAGCGCCGCCCCCTTGTGGGAACGGCGCTTATAGGGCAGGTGAACCTATTTCTTGAACGGGAAACCGAAGGCGTCCAGAAGGGCCTTGGCCTCCTCATCGGTGTTGGCGGTGGTCACGAAAGTGATGTCCATACCGCGCTGGTGATCGACGGAGTCGAAGTCGATCTCGGGGAAGATGAGCTGCTCGGTGACGCCCATGGAGAAGTTACCACGGCCGTCGAAGCTCTTGGCGGAGATGCCGCGGAAGTCGCGGATACGGGGGATCGCGACGGAGGTCAGACGATCGAAGAACTCCCACATACGGTCGCCACGCAGGGTAACCTTGCAGCCGATCGGCATACCAGCGCGCAGGCGGAAGGTAGCGATGGACTTGCGGGCACGGGTGATCATCGGCTGCTGGCCGGTGATGGCGCGCAGGTCGCGCACGGCACCGTCGATGGCCTTGGAATCGGTAGCGGCCTCGCCGACACCCATGTTCACGACGATCTTCTCAAACTTGGGGATCATCATGACGTTCTCGTACTGGAACTTGTCCTGAAGCTGCTGCTTGACCTCGTTGTTGTACTTGGTCTTCAGACGCGGCACATACTTCTCTTCTGCCATTGTTCACTCCTTCTTGGGGTTTTAAGCACGGGGCGTGGCCACGATGGGTTGTCCTCGTGCCTCCTGGCTGCATCCGCGCCGCTCATGGCATTTTGCGGTTTGGACTCGACGCAGCAGGAGCCGACAAAACAATCGGTACTATACGCGCATCGGGAGCGTATTTCCAGAAAAACCTCGTCTGCCTGCACAACTCCACAACTCCCCCGCACAAATGGATCCCAAAAAGCAGTTGCGGTGAAATAGGGACTGTTTGGCGGCCTAACAGGCTTAAACAGTCCGTATTTCACCGCAACTTATTGGTGGGGATGCGATTAGCGCTTGCGGGGGATGAGTTTGGCGCGACGCAGGTGGATCATCTCGGCGGCGATGGAGATGGCGATCTCCTCGGGGTCCTCGGCCTCGATGGCAACGCCGATCGGAAGGTGCAGCTCGTCGATCTGGTCCTGCGTAAAGCCTTCCTGCTCCAAGCGAGCCCGCACAAAGGCCGTCTTGCGACGCGAGCCCAAGCAGCCCAGATAGGCGGGTTTGGCACGCATGGCCTGAATCACCACGTCGATATCGGACTTGTGACCCGCCGTGGCGACGACCACCAGGTCGCGCGGGCCGATGGGGCACTGCTTGCTCAGGCTCTTGTAGTCGACCAGACGACGGTCGTAGACACCGGGCACCCAATCGGGGGTCAGCGTGCCGGGGCGGTCGTCGCACGCCACGACGGCAAAGCCCGCCGCCGTGAGCACCCGCGCCGTCGCGGCGCCCACGTGGCCGCAGCCAAAGATATAGGTCAGGCCCTCGGGGCAGAGCGTCTCGACGTGCGCCGCGGGAATCTCAGAGGCCGCGTTGGTGTAGGTAACCTTACTCCCCTCCTCCACCAGCGAAAGCCCGGGGCAGCCCGCACTGTCTCTTATACACATCTCCGAGCCCACGAGACATGCGCAGATCTCGTA
>USPH01000287.1 GCA_900556515.1 uncultured Collinsella sp. | reverse complement strand
GCTGGGCGGGCTTGCGCGGCGCGGCTTCGGTCGTCTTTAGCCTCTTTGCCGTGGTGGCCGGCGTTCCCGGCGGACACGACCTATTTGACCTGGTGTTTGTGATTGCCGTATCGAGCATTGTGGTGCAGGGTTCGCTACTGCCGGCGGTGGCGAAGAAACTCGATATGATCGATGCGGCCGGCGACGTGCGCCGCACCTTTAACGACTACCGCGACGAGGACGGTTTGTCGTTCGTTAAGCTCAAAGTGGGCACAGGGCATCCGTTTGCCGGCCGCTCGCTCGCCGATATCGGCAGCGCTACGGACATGCTCGTAGTATTGGTACTGCGCGACGGCGCTCACCCGGTGCTGCCCAACGGCGATACCGTGATCGAAGAAGGCGACCTGTTGGTGATGGCCGCCCCAACGTTCGAAGAGCGTGCCGAGGTTACGCTGCGCGAGGTCACCGTGACGCCCCACGGGCGCCTGGCCGGCCAGCGCCTACGCGACGTGCCGCAGGGCAAGCACCCCTTTATCGTCGTGATGCTCAAGCGCGACGGCCAAACGATCATCCCCGACGGCAACACCCTCATATACGCCGGCGACGAAGCCGTCATCGCCACGCTGGCATCGTAGCCCTCCCCACCCATAAGTTGCGGTGAAATAGGGATTGCATAGGCCTTCTACCGGCCCAAACGGTCCCTATATCACCGCAACTTGTTGAGGGGATGGGGTTGAAGTTCAATCGCGGCTACCAGTCCTCGTCTGCGCCGTAGTCATCGTCCGCGTCATCGTCGACGGCAAAGTCGCGGAGGTCGAGGCCTTCGCGTTCGGCTCGGGCCAAGAGCTCTTGGGGCGACTCATCCTCGATATCCACTACGTCGAGCATAGCGGCCGGAAAGCCCACGCCGGCTGCGCTCCCCGCGCGATCGAGCAGGCTCTCGCGCAGCTGATCTACATCAACTTCAATCTTCATGATGAAACCTCCTACCAGACCAGGACCCTACTCACCAGCGCCGAGCGCATCCACGGCAGCGACAAAAGCCTCAACCTGCTTGTCGTCCATCTGCGTGGTCAGGCGCCCCACGGGCTCATCGTAGGCAAACTGCACCTTATCGATAAAGCAATCCCAAGCACGCTCGTCCACACGCACGGCGGCCTCGCAATACTGACTGAGCTTTTTGAGTCCATACCAAAACGCGTTCACATGGCGCGCGGGATCCTCATCAAGCACACCATCGTAGCGGCGCCCGTTAAACTCCCGCATGCGCGCCACGGCGACCTCGAGCGAATCGCCGCCATCAGCCGAAGCCTCGTCCACCAGCTCGGGGATCGCAACCTCGCGCCGAACATTATGCCTGGTAGCACCGTCGTACTCGCCCACCCGCACATCCTCATCGAGCCGAGAATCGTAGTCCAAATAGCTAGAGCCCCTGCAAATCCCATGCGGCGAACCGGTGCCAAAGGCGCAGAACAACCCACCGTCGGCGACAACGCGACGGTAGGTCTCAAACGACTTCTTAACCTGAGCGAGCAGCTCGGCAAGCAAGCCGGCATCGCACGCCGCCTCGCACGCGACGCAAGCAGGCTCCGGCAGCGATATCGGCTCAACCGTACTCCCCGCAACGCGGACGGCACGCTCGGCCCGATACGCCTGCGCCGCCAAACGCGCCCGCTGCGCAGCACCGCGCACGTTGGTAAGCTCACGCTCCAACGCCACATCACCAGCGACATCACCGGCCACATCGCCCACATCGCCCACATGCCCGTCAGCGCGCTGCGACCCCGTCGCACTCAACTCGGACTCAAACGTCGCTGTGATCATACCCGCAAGGTCCGTCGCGTCGGCGGCACAGCGCATCTGCTCCAGCTGCGTACACAGCAGATCGGCATCCAGAGGCACGGCCTCGGCTACGCGCACGTCGCTCAAACGCGCCGCGTCCTGCAACACCAAGGCCCCCGCAGCATCGTACGCCGCGTGCACCCTGTCTGCGGTATTGGCCCGCAGCTTAACCTCGATAAACGCAAGCGTCTGCTCCAGGCGTGCCAGCAGCTCGGCCTTGTCCTCCATGCGCAAAAAGGCAGCATAGCGGCGCTTCATCTGCAACGGACCCACAACGCCCGCTTGCTTGCGAGCGCGCGCAAGCGCCTCGGACTCAACGCAGCGCACGTACGTATCAACAGCCCGCACGACAGACTTGCGCGCAGCACGCTCGGTAGCCTCAACGCCCTTAAGCACGCCCAGCAGCTCGCGGGAGCGCGCCTTGCGCACCAACTCCCCGCGATCGTACTGTTCAAGCGCCGTCTGACGCTTGGCTACCGACTCAAAGCCAAACAGCTCGTCGAGCAACTCGCCAACAGAACGCTCGTCCGCCATGGCAAGGCCTCCCTAC
>USPH01000286.1 GCA_900556515.1 uncultured Collinsella sp. | reverse complement strand
GACAGCCGCTATCATCGGCGAGGGCATCCAGGCCTTCACCGTTCCCGGCTCCGTCGCCGAGGACCGCAAGGTCGGTCTGGGCCACGGCAACCTGGGCGCTATGCTGCTCTCCGACGACACCGAGTGCTTCGCCTTCCTGGCCGGTCACGAGTCCTTCGCTGCCGCTGAGGGTGCTATCGGCCTGGCTCTGAACGCCAACAAGGCTCGCAAGAAGCCGCTGCGCGTCATCCTCAACGGTCTGGGCAAGGACGCTGCTCAGATCATCGCCCGCATCAACGGCTTCACCTACGTGAAGACCCAGTTCGACTACTTCACGGGCGAGCTCAAGGTCGTCGAGACCATCCCCTACTCCGATGGTCCCCGCGCCGCCGTCAACTGCTACGGCGCCGACGACGTCCGCGAGGGCGTTGCCATCATGTGGCACGAGAACGTCGACATCTCGATCACCGGTAACTCCACCAACCCCACGCGCTTCCAGCACCCCGTCGCTGGCACCTACAAGAAGGAGCGCCTCGAGGCTGGCAAGAAGTACTTCTCTGTCGCTTCTGGTGGCGGCACTGGCCGTACCCTGCACCCGGACAACATGGGCGCCGGCCCTGCCTCTTACGGCATGACCGACACCATGGGCCGCATGCACTCCGACGCCCAGTTCGCCGGTTCTTCCTCCGTGCCTGCGCACGTCGACATGATGGGTCTCATCGGCATGGGCAACAACCCCATGGTCGGTGCCACCGTCGCCTGCGCTGTCGCCGTCGAGGAGGCCCTCAAGGCCTAATCGCGCCCGCGCGATGCTCATATAGCTGAGCTTTGGAGCCGCTACCCACCCGGGTAGCGGCTCTTTTTGTTTGCGCTGTCGCAGGGTAGCTAATGCCGATATATCAGTTGGGGCGAAATACAAGATGTGATGAGATGGAGCGTCAGAGCGTCCATGACGCCCACCTGCCATATTTGCCCTTTACCGATTTGCCGAGTTTTTGCGGCCCCATTGCCGATCACCCGTGCGACAATGCGCCGGACGAGAAAGGAATCCGATGGAATCGACTGATGTACTGGTAATTGGATCTGGCATTGCGGGCCTTTGCGCCGCCATCGAAGCGGCACGCACGGGTGCAACCGTCACTGTGGCAAGCGCCGGCAAGACTATGAGTGGATCGAGCTTCTTCCCCGGAACCTGGGGCCTGGGCCTCATCGGTCCCACCGACACGGCCGACGAGCAGGACCTCATCGACACCATCCAGGCCGTGGGCGGCGACGTTGCCGACCCTACGCTCGTCCAGACGTTTGTCCACGGTATTCCTCAGGCCATCCAATGGCTCGAGCAGGATCTAGGTGTTGAGCTCCAGCGTCCGCAAAGTGCCGCGAGCGCCCAGCAGAAGCAGTTTATCCCCTGCTTTGACCATAAGACGCGTATGTGGCGCGGCCTCACCCGCAAGCCGCTTGAGGACGCGTGTGCGGCCCAGATTGAGTTGCTCGGCATTCGCCTGCTCCCCCGCCACGAACTTATCGACCTTGTTGAGGACACAACCGGAAAGATTACCGGCGCCGTGCTCTACGACCGCGCAAACGAGCATCTCGTGCCTATGGCAGCCAAGGCCACAATCATTGCCGCCGGAGGCACGGGTGGCCTATTCGAGCGCAGCCTCACTTCCGCCGACGTGCTCAGCTCCTCGCAGGCCATCGCGCTGGTGCACGGCGCATCGCTTACTAATATAGAGTTCATGCAGATGATGCCGGGCTTTATCGAGCCCAAGCGCAACCTTGTCTTTAACGAGAAGACCTGGCGCTACGTACATGTAGACCAGCCGGTCGATATCACCGACGACAAGCTGGACGATCTGCTTGAGCAACGCTCCGGATATGGCCCCTTCACTTCGCGCCTGGCTTCCCGCGCCATTGATCTTGCCATCGATCAGGCAGGTGCAGAGGGCCTGGCACTCCACTACGACTTCCCCCGCGAGGATGTCCCAGAGTTTGTGCAGACCTTTGCCACCTGGCTGCAAGACGAGCACGGCATCGCCCCGACTGATGAAATGCGTGTGGCGATGTATGCCCACGCTGCCAACGGCGGTATCAAGATCGACAAGACCGCGTACACGGGCGTTGAGGGCCTCTACGCCTGTGGCGAGGCAACAGGCGGTATGCACGGCGCCGATCGCATCGGAGGCCTGTCGAGCGCCAACGGCATCGTATTTGGGCGCATCGCGGGCGCATCGGCAGCTCGGACGGCATTGAATACTCTCAAAGTGGCTGCCCCAAGGGATTCTGCGCTCCCCCAGCGCGGCCTTGTCAGGGCAGACGCAGAACGCCTGACCTGCAGCCTCAAGCACACGATGAGCACGTATTGCATGATCAACCGCACCGAGACGGGCCTATCCGCAGCGTTGC
>USPH01000285.1 GCA_900556515.1 uncultured Collinsella sp. | reverse complement strand
TTGAGCTTGCCCAGGCGCGCCCGGTAGCGCTCGTCATCGGAGCGAAGGTAGCACCAGGCGGCGTATGCGTACACGAAGAACGAGAACACCTGGCGCGTGGTGTAGTAGGCCCACTGGCGCCACGGGCCGTCGGGCATGCCGACGATGACGGCGACGTTGGCGACGAGAAACGCCAGGACGGGCCAGAAGAAGCGCCGCTTGGACGTGCGGTCGAGGATGTCCAGGGCGATGAGCCAGATGCTCGCCTGCAGGACGGTCACGACGAAGGTGCGTTCGAACGGCATCGCGATGCCATAGTAATCGGATGCCGGGAACGCGATGTTCTGAGATATGTACTCGGTGAAGAAGATCTCGGTCATCTCGATGGCGTAGCAGGCGAAGGCGATCGCGCCATATACAAATATGCGTCGTCGGGAACTTGCCCATGCGGCGGCGGACAGCACCGAGCTGACGATGCAGACCACTAATATGGCAAGCGTGTAGAAGAAAAAGACTGTGTTCATTGCCTTCACCGTTTCCTCGCGTCTCTCTCCCGCAACGAGCGGCGAGACCCCATGCTAGCACACGCCTGTTACAACTTGACTACCTGCGCGTGTGCAAATCCATGGAGTCCCGTTGGCCGACACAATGGGACCGCCGACTCATTTCTCGCGCACTCATTCCGAGGGCCGGGTTTATCGCGCGGTTGATGTGACGCTGTCTCCGGGTCCTCCTCCAACGTGCGGTTGGGCGTAGACCGGTTTATTCCGGTTGCACCGCATGAATTCTCTTCCGTTCGGTTACCACCCCGTAAACTGCGTCTCCCGTTTGCTCAAGAAACGCTACCGTTCGCGCTCGCCCCGGTCTCACCCCGGTTGCAGCGGATGGGCGATCGGCTCCGGTAAACGGTCGGCAGAACATACCGCTCACCGACCAACAAGCTGATGACCTGCGGGATTATGCCCGGTTTATTCGAGTTATGTTCCCGTGGGCGGAACTTAATCTAGCCTAAACTTCTTAAAACCGACGGTTCCCTCAATCATGATTACAGCGGACGAGCGGACCTGCTCCGACCGAGCCGAGCCGACGCGCAAGCGACGCATATACAGCTTTGAATATGCGAACACGCGAGTCGGTGGCAACGGGGACGCGAACCTCGGCCGCCGCGACATAGGTAATTTGCTCCGGCTGAAGGATGGTCGGGGCGCCTGGTAAGGAGGCACCATGGTTAAGGACTTCATCGACACCAATGACTTCACCAAAGAGGAGATCATGGCGATCGAGGACCTCGGCATCGCTATGAAGAAGGCCATCAAGGTCGACGGTTACTATCCGCACCTGCTCCGCAACAAGAGCCTCGGCATGATCTTCCAGCAGGTCTCCACCCGCACCCGCCTGTCCTTCGAGACCGCCATGTGCGACCTCGGCGGCCACGCCCAGTTCTACGGCCCCGGCACCATCCAGCTCGGCGGCCATGAGTCCCTCGGCGACACCGCTCGCGTCATGGGCGACCTCCTCGACATCATGATGGCCCGCGTCGACCGCCACAAGGACGTCGTCGGCCTCGCCGAGGGCTCCGCTGTGCCCGTCATCAACGGCATGTCCGAGTTCAACCATCCCACGCAGGAGATGGGCGACCTCATGACCATGCTCGAGAACCTCCCCGAGGGCAAGAAGATCGAGGACTGCACCCTGGCCTTCATCGGCGACGCCACCCAGGTCTGCGTCTCCCTCATGTTCATCGCCTCCAAGGTCGGCATGAAGTTTGTCCAGTTTGGACCTAAGGGCCACCAGATTCCCGACGGCGGCCTGCACGTTGGCACCGTCGAGGAGCGCGCCGAGTTCGGCAAGCAGATGATGGCCATCGCCGAGGAGAACTGCAAGGTCTCCGGCGGCTCTGTCGTCATCTCCGACGACATCGAGTGCATCAAGGGCGCCGACTTCATCTACACCGACGTGTGGTATGGCCTGTACGACGAGGAGGTCTCGGGCGAGAACTACATGGACGTGTTCTATCCCAAGTATCAGGTCACCATGGACATGATGAACTTTGCCGGCCCCAACTCCAAGTTCATGCACTGCCTGCCGGCCACCCGCAACGAGGAGGTCGTCGACGAAGTCATGGACGATCCCGAGCGCTCCCTGTGCTGGGTCGAGGCCGAGAACCGCAAGCACTCCATCCGTGCTCTCCTTGCCGCCCTGGGCAAGCGCACCCCGCTCAACGACGAGGGTGTCGAGTACTCCGCCAAGGCTGAGCTCCACGCCGCTCTCGAGGCTCTCGAGCAGCTCTAAGCCTCAAGGCTTCTAAAAGCACGTTTGCGGGCGGCGGATGCTCGTCTCCTGTCGCCCGCTCACCGAGGCCCAAGCAATTGCTGTCTCTTATACACATCTCCGAGCCCACGAGACATGCG
>USPH01000284.1 GCA_900556515.1 uncultured Collinsella sp. | reverse complement strand
GCGCCGCACTGGTCTGCGGAGTGTTCTGAAAACTAAGCCCGGTCCCCGCCTGCGGTGACGCTGCTGCAAGCGGTCTGCGATGGGGCCGTTGTTGGTTGGGGCCGCTGGGCTGATGTGGGGGCGCGTGGTTGCTGCGGGCCCTGGTCCCGGCGGCGGCCTCGGCGCTTCGCGCCTGCCGCCTTGGGGGACTGCGGGGCCGTGACGGTAGCCGCGGCGCTGTCGCGCCTGCTGCCTGGGGCGACTTTGGGGTTGGTGCGAATCGAAGGTGAATGGTTTCCCGGGAAGTGAACGACCTGTTTTGGACCCTTGAAGCATCGGCATATTTTGGCCGCCATTTCCTGCGGTTTTGCTGCACGAATCCTGCGGTTTTTTGGTCTAAAGGTGTGGATGCTCCGGGGCCTCGTTTTTACTCGTTCACTTCTCGGGAAAGTATTAGAGCTCAGCTGATAGAGGTGCCGCTCTGGCGTCGATGCCCCGCGTCTTCTTCGCTTAATTGGGGAAAACAGCCTCGCTTAAGCAATTGCGAGCCCGCCCAGGCGTATCTGCGGGGTTGTCTGCACAATTCGCGGTATTATGTTGCGGAGTTTTGAAAGGAGCCGCTGGTGGTCACGACGACGTTTGCTTCGCCTTTGGGCGAAATCTTGCTTGCCGCTGATGGCCGCGGTTTGACAGGGCTTTGGTTTGAGGGGCAGGAGCACTTTGGCTCTACGCTGCTCAAAGAAGATGCGGAGTATGTCGTAGGTGCCGATGCAGTTTCTGGTACCGGTGGGATGTCTTCGGTGGGTCCGGCAAATGGTGCGGCTTCTTCGGTGCTTGAGCGTTCTTGGGCTTGGCTGAATGCTTATTTTGCGGGGCAGGAGCCTCGGTTTACGCCGCCGTTGCATATGATTGGCACGGCGTTTCAGCGTGAGGTTTGGTTTGAGCTGCTTTCTATCCCGCGTGGCGAGGTCGCTACGTATGGTGAGATCGCCCAGCGTGTTGCGGCTCGACATCGTGTACCGGGAAACGAAGCACCCGTTGTGTCTCCCCGTGCCGTGGGGGCCGCGGTCGCGCGTAATCCCATTTCGATTATCGTGCCGTGCCATCGCGTGGTCGCGGCCGACGGCTCGCTTAACGGATATGCCGGCGGCCTCGACCGTAAGGAGTGGCTGCTCCGGCTTGAGAGCGCGTACGAGGAGTAACGCTCGAACACTTTGCATAACTAGGACGCCGTGAAAGAACGAGTCGCCGTCTTTTCGCGACCGGCATGCGTCCAAGCGCTCGGCATCTGCGCCTTAAGTTTGGTTAAGCCAAATCCTGCGTATTTGAAAACGCGCAGGTTGAGCAGCTAAGGCTGCGCTAAGACGGCTGGCGGTGCGCTATCATCGGCGGTATCGAAACCTGTAGAGCCGTGCGCCAAAGGAACAACCATGAAGCTGATGCTTGCCGAGGACGAACCCGGCCTCTCCCGCGCCCTTACCGCGATTCTTCAACATGGCGACTACGAGGTCGACACTGCCCTCGACGGTCTGACGGCGCTCGAATATCTGCTCGCCAACGACTATGACGCCGCAATCCTGGACATCATGATGCCCGGCATGGATGGCATCGAGGTGCTCAAGCGCACACGCACCGCCGGTAAGCGACTGCCCATCATCATGCTCACGGCAAAAAGCGAGGTGTCCGATAAGGTCGAGGGCCTGGATGTCGGCGCCAACGACTATCTGACTAAGCCGTTTGCCGCCAAGGAGCTGCTCGCGCGCATCCGTGCCATGACACGTGCCGCGACGGCAATTGACGCCACGACGCTCAGCGTGGGCAACGTGCGCCTCGACACGGCGGCTTGCACGCTTGTGGGTCCCTTGGGTGAGGAACACCTAGCCAATCGTGAGTTTCAGCTTATGGAACTCTTTATGCACAACGCCGGGACGCGCATGCCCACCGAGCGTCTGATGCTCGAGGTTTGGGGCGAGGACGCGCCCGAAGGTGCCAACGTGGTGTGGGTCTACATCTCATACCTGCGTAAAAAGCTGACGGCGCTCGGTGCCGACGTGGCCATTCGCGCATCGCGCAACCAGGGCTATTCGCTCGAGGTTGTCGAGGAAGGCGAATAAGCGTGAGCGCGAGCGCGTGGTGGAAGCGCGCGACGGCAAAGCTCGGCATGGGCGCGGACTCGGGCAATCCGGGGCGCGCCGATGCTGCCAGTGCAATGGGCCGCCGCCTGCGTCGCAAGTTCATCTTGGTTGCCATGGGTGCCGTGACCGTGGTGCTCGCGCTTATCATCGCCGGCATCAACATCGTCAATTATTCGCATGTCTGTAAAATGGCCGACGCTCGCCTGGACTATATCCTGGCGGGCAAGGACGGTATCGATTGGGGGGACGAGCCTAAAGCCTGTCTCTTATACACATCTCCGAGCCCACGAGACATGCGCAGATCTCG
>USPH01000283.1 GCA_900556515.1 uncultured Collinsella sp. | reverse complement strand
CGTGGGCTCGGAAATGTGTATAAGAGACAGCAGGAGTCTCGTCCCAAGGCACAAAAACTTCCTCGTCGGCCTTCGCCAAGCCACAAACTGGTATATCGAGCCCAAGAGCCTCAAGTTGCTTGATCGCAGCGGTCAATTGCGGCTTACCGCCATCGACAACGAGCAAATCGGGGCGCGAGCCAAAGCGCTCGTCAGCCATGCGCTCGGGAGCATAGCGTCGTCCCAAAACCTCGGACATCGACACGAAGTCGTTTGCCTCGTCCAATTCGGCCTGAATTTTAAAACGACGGTACTGGCTCTTGTCGGCGCGTCCGTTGGTAAATACCACCATCGAAGCGACCGTAAAGGTGCCATGCAGTGTAGAGATATCGAAGCACTCGATACGCAACGGCGGCGATGGCAGCGCCAACGCACTTTCGAGCTCCAGGAGCGCTTGATTGGTGCGGTCGTCAGCGTACCCCGTTCGCATCATGTAGCGCATGAGGGCATGGCGCGCATTTTTGGATGCCATATCGAGCAGACGGTACTTTTCGCCACGCTGCGGCCTATGGAGATGGCAGGAACGCTCACGCTTGCCCGCAAGCCACTCCCCCAGCGCCTCCGCATCCTCAAGCTCGACGGAAAGGTTGACCTCAGCTGGAATATCAGCCGTCTCGTCGTAATAGCGCTTAAGAAAGCCCGACTGGAGCTCTTCCTCGTCAACATCAAGACCCTTGTCGAGAATGAACTCGCAGGTGCGAACTGTTCGGCCCTCGCGAACGACGAAGACGCAAGCGGCGGAGATGGTCTCCTCGCGATAGAACCCGATGACATCGATATCGACACTGGAGGGAAAAACGACTTGCTGACGATCGTCCAGACCCCTGATGACCTCCAAACGACGTTTGACGCGTGCCGCGCGCTCAAAGTCGAGCGCCTCGGCGGCATCCGTCATCTCGGAGGTCAGCTCATCGACGACATCCTTGCGATGGCCCGACAAAAAGCGCTCGACACGCTTGACGTTCTTGGCATAGTCTGCCGGGGAAATCGCGCCGACACACGCACCCGGGCCGCGCCCGACATGGTAGTCAAAGCAGGGACGCCCGTTTTGTGCGCAAATCATATTGACGATGTCTTCCTCGCCCTTGTGGGACTCGATGGTACGGCGACAACGACGCCACTCCGCACAGGATGCAGAGCAGATGGGGATAACCTTGCGCAGCGTATCTATCGTCTCACGTGCCGCACGGCTATCGGTATAGGGTCCAAAATAGCGCGTTCCCGGCTTATGACGCTCACGCGTGTATTTGATCGCGGGATACAGGTCGCCCTTTGTAATGGCGATAAAGGGGTAGCTCTTGTCATCCTTGAGGTCGACGTTAAAGTACGGATGGTACTGACCAATCAAATTGCGCTCGAGCACCAACGCCTCGTGCTCGGTCTCCACCACGATATAGTCAAAGCTCGCCACCAACTGCATCATCAGCGGGATCTTCTGGCGCTCGTCCTGCAGCGTCACGTACTGACGCATACGGGCGCGCAGGTTTTTCGCCTTGCCCACGTAGATGACATCGCCCTTGGCGTCTTTCCAAAGGTAGCAGCCGGGCTGCGTGGGAACGCGCGAAACCTGCTCGGCAAGCGTTGGAATGTTGTCGTGACCGGCCACGCGCACCTACTTGCGACGAATCAGCGCCGAGACCTCGGGCATCTTAAGGACGACGGCAAGGCCAAAGGTAACAGCAAGCGAGACGACACCCGCAACGCAAACGTAGCCAAGAGTAATCAGAATCGAGCCGCCAAGTGCCCCGACAAAGTGCTCAAGCGCCCACATGACGCCGGCGCCTGCGGCAGCACCCAGGCCACCGAGCAAAAGGCCAAAGAAACCGCCATGCAGGATAGATTTAACCTGAAGACCACGCAGGCGACGACGCAGCCACCACAGCGAACAACCGACCAAGATCACGTAGTCGACGACATACGAAAGTGCGATTGCCGGCATACCGAAGCCCAGTACAACGCCAAACAGCAGAACTGAGCCGGCCTGGCCGATGGCAGAATACAGGCAATAGCGGCTATAGGGCTTCATGTCGAGCAAGGCAGAGAAGCTCTTCTGCATCAACACGACCACGCCGTAGAGCGGCAGCGAGAACGCCAGGTAGACAAGGAACTCGGACACCAGCGCCACGCCGGACTCATCAAACTTGCCGGCACAGTAAATCATGTTGAGCGGACGCGCGAAGACAATCAGGTACAGCGCGAACGGAATCAGGAAGAACAGCATCTGGGCGACGCCACGCGAAACGCCCGTGCGAACGCTGTCGTAATCCTTCTCCTGTGCGTCGTGAGAGAGCTCGGTATAGAGCGCCGTCGAAAGCGAGGCGGCAATCAGCGCGTAGGGCAGCGTGTACCACAGGCGCGCATAGGCGATGACGGAAGGACCAGTC
>USPH01000282.1 GCA_900556515.1 uncultured Collinsella sp. | reverse complement strand
ACGAGATCTGCGCATGTCTCGTGGGCTCGAGATGTGTATAAGAGACAGCCGCCGATGTGGTTCTTGGCAGCCGGGATGGTCGCCGTCACGCGGCCCATGCCCCACAGGCGCAGGACTTCCTCGATCAGGTCAATCTCGCGCGGCAGGTCGGGGCGGAAGCTCGGCGGGGTGACGATAAAGTCCTCGCCGTCGCGCTCGACGGTGCAGCCCAGGCGGGTGAGCGAACGCTCGATGAAGTCGGGCTCGATGTCGGCGCCGCAGATGGCGTGCACGCGGGCCAGGCGCAGCTTAATGCTGTCGATGGTCTTGGGCGCGGGGAACACGTCGATGTAGCCGGGAGCGACCTCGCCGCCGGCGATCTCCTCGATAAGCGCGCACGTGACGTTGGCGACGTCCACGCAGCCGGTCTCGTCGACCTGGCGCTCAAAGCGAATGGAGGCGTCGGAGATCAGCGACAGGTCGCGGCTGGTGTGCGAGGTGCGACCGGCGTTGAAGCAGGCACTCTCGACCATCACGTCGACGGTGTCGTCCTCGATCTCGGAATCCATGCCGCCCATGACGCCGGCCAGTGCCACGGGACGCTCGCCGTCGGTGATCAGGCCCATGCCGGCGTCGAGCACGCGCTCCTCGCCGTCGAGGGTCGTGAACTTCTCGTCCTGCTGGGCAGCGCGGACCACCACGCGGCGACGGCCATCACGCTCGGCAAAGGTGTCCAGGTCAAAGGCATGCAGCGGCTGACCAGTGAGCATCATCACGTAGTTGGTGATGTCGACGATGTTGTTGTGCGGGCGCACGCCCAGGGCGTTGAGGCGCTTGACCATCCAGTCGGGCGACGGGCCGACCTTCACGTTGCGCACGATGCGGGCGACGTAGCGGTCGCACAGGCCCTCGTCGGCGATCTCGACGGAAAGCTCGTCGTCGGTCGCGCGACCGGACTCGGCCTTGATGGCGGGCAGCTCAACGTGGAAATCACGGTCGAAAATGGCGCCGGTCTCGCGGGCCATGCCGATCATAGACAGGCAGTCGGGGCGGTTGGGCGTGATCTCGCAGTCGAGCACGGTGTCGCTGGAGCCCACGCACTCGGCAAACGGCATGCCGCAGGGCGTGTCCTCGGGCAGAATCATGATGCCTGAGTGGTCGCCGCCCAGGCCAAGCTCGCGCGCGGAGCAGTTCATGCCCATGGACACGACACCGCGAAGCTTGCTCTTCTTGATCTTGACGTCACCGGGTAGGACAGCGCCGATCATGGCCGTGACGATATGGTCGCCAGCCTCGAAGTTCTGCGCGCCGCAGACGATCTGCAGCGGGGCAGGGTTGCCATCGGCGTCGAGATTCTTGTCGCCCACGTCGACCGAGCACACATACATGTGGTCGCTATCGGGATGCGGGGTCTTGGTGAGCACCTTGGCGGTCACCACGTGGTCGAAGGACTCGCCCACGGTGTCGATTGCCTCGACCTCGGTGCCGGTACGGATATATTCGTCCGAAAGGGTCTTGGGATCCTCCGGAATATCGATCATGGTCTTGAGCCAGTCGTAAGAAACACGCATCTAGCTCTCCTTTCATACTGAAAGCCTGCGAAGAGATGCAGGTGGAAACTTCAACTTTGTGAACATTCCTTACAAAGCGAGGGTTGTCCAAGTGCGGCAGATCGGCCCGAAAGAGGAGCGCCGCGTACTTTGGTACGCAAGCGACGAATGAGCGCCGAGGTGCCGTGCTTGGGCAAGCCGCAGCCTAGAACTGATTCAGGAAACGCATATCGCCCGTCATGAGCGTTCGCAGGTCCGGCAGGTCGTAGCGCAGGGCAGCGACGCGCTCGGCACCAATGCCAAAGGCGAAGCCGGTGTACTTCTCGGGGTCGATGCCGCAGTTGATCAGGACGTTGGGGTCGACCATGCCACAGCCCAGGATCTCGATCCAGCCGCTGTGCTTGCAGAAGTTGCAGCCCTTGCCGCCGCAGACGTGGCAGCTCACGTCCACCTCGCAGCTAGGCTCGGTGAAGGGGAAGAAGTGCGGACGGTAGCGCGTCTTGCGGTCCTCGCCAAACATGCACTTAACAAAGTAGTCGAGCGTGCCCTTAAGATCGCCAAAGGTGATGCCCTCGTCGACGACTAGGCCCTCGATCTGGTTGAACTGCGGCAGGTGGCAGGCGTCGGCCGTGTCGGGACGGTAGACGGTGCCCGGGCAGATCATGTAGATGGGCGGCTTCTGCGACTCCATGGTGTGGATCTGCACGCCCGAGGTCTGGGTGCGCAGCAGCACGTCGGACTCGCCGTGAGCGTGAGCCTCGGGATGCGCGACGCTGCCGGGGTTGTTGTCGACCACATAGAACGTGTCGCGAGCCGAGCGGCTCGGGTGATCCATGGGCGCGTTGAGCGCGGTGAAGTTGTAGTAGGAGGTATCAACCATGGGGCCGGACTCGAC
>USPH01000281.1 GCA_900556515.1 uncultured Collinsella sp. | reverse complement strand
CACCCTGGGCACCACCGGCGAGAGCGCCACGATGACCGATGACGAGGACAACTCCGTCGTCGCCGCCGTGGTCAAGCATGTTGCAGGACGCGTCCCCGTCATCGCCGGCTCAGGCTCCAACTCCACGCAGACCATGCTCACCAAGTCGCTTACTTACCAGGGCTTGGGAGCCGACGGCCTGCTGCTCATTACCCCCTACTATAACAAGTCCAACGAAGAGGGTATCTATCAGCACTTTAAGACCGTCGCCGATGCCGTTGACATCCCCTGCATCCTGTACAACATCCCCGGCCGCTGCGGCTGCGGTATCAGCGAGCGCAACGTAGAGCGCCTAGCCGCGCACCCCAACATCATGGGCATCAAGGAGGCCTCGGGCAACGTCGCCTACGCGGCCAAGATCGCCCACCTGCTGTCCGACGATTTCCGCATGTACTCGGGCGAGGATGCACTCACAGTGCCGCTCATGAGCCTGGGCGCTTCGGGCACCATCAGCGTGTGGGCCGACGTGCAGCCGCAGCTTGTACACGACATGTGCCGCGCTTATCTGGACGGCGACGTAGCGCGCGCCCGCGATATCCAGATTGCCGGCCAGCCGCTCGTCAACGCCCTCTTTAGCGAGGTCAACCCCATCCCCGTCAAGGAAGCGCTCGCCCAGATGGGCATGATCGAGGCAAACTACCGTATGCCGCTGTGCCCCATGGCTGACAACACGCGTGCCTCACTTACCGACGCCTTGAAGGGAGCTGGTCTGCTTGATTAAGACCGTCATTATGGGAACGGGCCGCATGGGCTCGCTCATCCGCACTACCGCCGAGAGCATCGTTGATGCCGCCGGTCAGCCCGTTTTTGATATCGTGGCCCAGATCGGCTTTGATCTGACCGAGCTCGAGAGCGCCCCGGCGGCCGATGTGATCATCGACTTCTCGAACGTCGTGACCTTTGACGCCGTCGTCGCCTATGTCGAGCGCACGGGCGCTGCACTGGTCTCGGGCACCACGGGATATACGCCCGAGCAGATGGACCGCCTGCGCGAGCTGGGCCAAAACGCCCGCGTCATGCACTCGGGCAATTACTCCATCGGCATCGCCGCCCTGCGTCACCTGGTGGCCCAGGCCACGCGCGAGCTGCCCGGCTTTGACTGCGAGATCGTCGAGACGCACCATAACCAAAAGGTCGACGCCCCCAGCGGCACCGCCAAGCTGCTGCTTGACGCCGTGGTCGAGGCCGAGCCCGAGGCCGGCTACCACCCCGTCTACGGTCGCGAGGGCATGTGTGGCGCGCGTGACCCCAAGGAGATCGGCATGCACTCGCTGCGCGGCGGCACCGTCGCCGGCGTGCACGAGGTGAGCTTCTTTGGCCAGGACGAGGAGGTCACGCTCAGTCATCGCGCCACGAGCCGCCAGATCTTCGTCAACGGCGCCCTGGCCGCCGCCCAGAAGCTCGTTGTCCGCGACCCCGGCTTCTACACCTTCGACCAGGTTATGTTTGCCTAGCCAGTTATCAACCATTTCCGCACAAAGGAGAAACAGCATATGAGCAACGCAGCCGAGATGGATGCACAGGAGATTATCAACTACATCGCCACCGCGCCCAAGAAGACGCCCGTCAAGCTGTATGTGCGCGAGAAGCCCGGCATGAAGGTTGCCTGGGGCGATGCACACGTCTACGGCGGCCGCCGCGGTAAAACCGTCTTTGGTGACTGGGATGAGCTCAAGGCCATCCTCGACGCCAATGCCGATTCCATCGACTACTACGACGTCGAGAACGACTGCCGCAACTCCGCCGTTCCCATGCTCGACCTTAAGGGCATCAACGCCCGCATCGAGCCGGGCGCGATCATCCGCGACCGCGTCGAGATTGGCGACCGCGCCGTCATCATGATGGGCGCCATCATCAACATCGGCTCCGTCATCGGCGAGGGTTCCATGATCGATATGGGTGCCGTGCTGGGCGGCCGCGCCACCGTGGGCAAGAACTGCCACATCGGCGCCGGCACCGTACTGGCTGGCGTCGTTGAGCCCGCGAGCGCCACGCCCGTCATCATCGAGGACGATGTCATGATTGGCGCCAACGCCGTGGTCCTGGAGGGCGTGCGCGTGGGCAAGGGCGCCGTCGTGGCTGCCGGCGCCGTGTGCGTCGAGGACGTCCCCGCCGGCGCCGTCGTGGCCGGCGTTCCTGCCCGCGTCATCAAGATGCGCGACGAAAAGACCGACAGCAAGACCGGCCTCGAGGAAGGCCTGCGTCAACTTTAAGGTTACGCGGTTTTACCAAACGCCGTAACGACTCGACGCTGCAAACGCCCCTAGGCGGCAATCTGACGTTCAATCGTCGGTCGCGTACCAAAGTACGCTTCCCTCCTCTTTCACGTCACCTTGCTCGCCTAGGGGCGTTTTCGCTGACTTATGCTCAACCTGTAATGCAATTCAATCCCAAGCA
>USPH01000280.1 GCA_900556515.1 uncultured Collinsella sp. | reverse complement strand
GCTTCGTCGGCAGCGTCAGATGTGTATAAGAGACAGGAACTCGATGTGGCTGATGTCGTCAAAGTTGACGATGGCACCCAGCTTGTCGGCGAGCTCAAAGTCGGCAGCCGGCGTATCGTTGGACGAGAACATGATGTCGTGTCCCGTGATACCCAGCGAGCGGGCGATCATGAGCTCGGTATAGCTCGAGCAGTCGCAGCCGCAGCCGTATTCGTTGAGAATGGAGATGAGCGCCGGGTTGGGGTTGGCCTTGACGGCAAAGTATTCCTTAAAGCCTGGGTTCCACGCAAAGGCGTCGCGCACTTCTTGCATGTTGCGGCGGATGCCAGCCTCGTCGTATAGATGAAACGGCGTGGGGAACTGCTCGACGATATGCTCGAGTGTCTCCTTGTCCACAAACGGCTGCTTGGCCGTATATGCCTCGTTGGGGGTCAATGCCATGTCCCGTAAACCTCGCTATCCAGACGGCGCCATCTGCGCATCGAATCCGCATAGCGTGGACCCAATGTCCGGATAGCGCTCCCGCATTGCTGCAGACAGTCCTGTGGGTGTTTCCCACAGGCCCACCAGGTTGTTCGTGCCCGAAAAGCCCAGTTCGGCGGGTTTCGCCTCCCCACGGGGTCAAAGCCTGCCGGCTCGCCCGCGGTTCTTCGTGCCCGCGCCTCTATCAAGTGGTAACGACCCTACCACGTTGCACTTTACCAAACAAGAGTATTCGTATATAACGTTTAAAAAATGCAGGGATATGCTAGAAACAAGGGCGTCACAATTCTGCATCACAATATTGTGTGAATGGATATGCCCCATGAAAGGATCCTTTATGACCGAGCTCCAAGAACTCCGTCGCTATCGCCGCGATCTCCATCGCATTCCGGAGCTCGATTTCGATCTTCCGCAAACCATTGCCTATATCGAGGGCGTGCTGGCACCGCTCACCTGCGAAGTGACCCATCCGTGCCCCAGCTGCGTCTGTGCTTTCTTCGACGCCGGCGTTGATGCCGCGCATGCCACGGCGATTCGCGCCGATATGGATGCGCTGCCCATCGCGGAAGCGACGGGAGCGGCCTTTGCCTCAACCCATCCCGGCAAGATGCACGCTTGCGGACATGACGGACACATGGCCATGGCGCTTGCCGCCGCGACGTATGTCGACCGTACGATTCGCGAGCATCCGGGCGCCATTAGGCGCAATGTTCTCTTTGTGTTCCAGCCGGCCGAGGAAACGACCGGTGGTGCCAAGACGGTATGCGAGAGCGGTGTGTTCGAGCGCTATGGGGCCGACCGCATTTTTGGCTTCCATGTGTGGCCCGATCTGCCCGCCGGCACGTTGGCGAGCTGCTCCGGTCCGTTGCTGGCGCGTTCGAGTGAGACACACATTCATATTCACGGGACGAGCATCCATATTGCTAAGACCTATGGCGTTCCGGTCGAGGAGTCGCACGATGCGGCGCTGGCGGCTGCCAAGTTCTTGGTTGCCGAGCGCGAACTGATGGATGAGCTGGGTGCCGATGAGCCCTGCATTGGCAAGTTCGGCCTGCTGCAGGCAGGCACCGTCTGCAATGCGGTGGCGGGGGAGGCCCATGTTGCCGGCAGCCTGCGTGTGTTTACAGACGACATGTTCGACCGGGCACGCGAGGGCGTGCGCCGCGTGCTGGACGATGCCTGCGCTGCAACGGGCTGCACGTACGATCTCGACTTTGCCGAGGGCTATCCGCCGGTCGACAACGACCCCGAGCTATTTGCCAGCGTCGCGCCTGCCTTGCCCGGGCTGCAGCTTATGGAGGAGCCGCTGTTAATTGCCGAGGATTTCGCGTTCTATCAGCGCCATTTGCCGGGCGTGTTTTTCCTGCTGGGCACGGGTATGCCAGAGGGCCAAGACAACCCGAGTGATTCGGATGGCTGCCCCGCCTATGCCACAAGCGCTCTGCATACCGATAGCATGCTCTTCGACGAGGAAATCCTACTCAAAGGCCTCGATGTCTATAAACGATTGCTTTTGCTTGACTAAGGTGTGAAGGACTATTTGTTCTAGAAAACACGAACAAACGTACGATATAATAGAGATGTAAGTCTATAGAAACGTTTGACGTTACTAACGTAAGGCGATACTATGATTGCATCGTATGAAGATGAGGATACCGAACGCTTTGCCATGGGTGTGCGGGTCAGGAGGTTCGTGCCCTTTGAGCGTGTTGCGTTGAGGAAGATTCGCCAACTGCAGGTTTGTGCTTCGCTTGATGATCTTCGCGTTCCGCCGGGCAATCGCCTGGAAGCTTTGAAGGGCGATCGTGCCGGTCAATATAGCATCCGTGTTAACGAGCGCTATCGGGTCTGTTTTGAGTGGAGACAGGAGATGGCTTGGAATGTCGAAATCGTCGATTATCACAAGCTGTCTCTTATACACATCTCCGAGCCCACGAGACATGCGCAGATCTC
>USPH01000279.1 GCA_900556515.1 uncultured Collinsella sp. | reverse complement strand
GTCGCGCCCTTGAAGTTGAACGTCAGATTGTCCAAATGCGGCCCGCGCAGCGTCGGCCCGTTACGCGGTTTGGTAAAACCGCGTAACTCTTAGTAGTCAAGCTTCCACATGTAGCGGCGCGTCATGTAGTCCTTATGGGTGACGGCAGAGAGTGCGCGCATGTAGACGTTGTTGAGGATCGGGGCAAAGATCAGGTGGTTGAAGTACTCGCTCACGCTGTCCTTGATGTCGTTGAGGCCGAGCTCCTTGGCGTCGAGCTGATAGACGCGCTCGCCACCGTACTGGTTGACGAAGCGGATGCCGCGCTCGTCGTTGCAGCGGCTGCGGCCGACGCTGATGAGCTGGAACAGCGAGGTGCGCTTGTCCAGAATCTCGAAGGGGCCATGGAAGAAATCGCAGGTGTTGATGGTGCAGGAGTCGATCTGCAGCATCTCCTGCACGTTGCAGATGCTAAAGACGTAGGCGGCACCAAAGAGCGGGCCCTGGGCCATCACGTTGATGCAGGGCTTGTCGGCGTTCTGCTCGGCCCACTTGGCGGCCAGCGGACGGGTGTACTCGACGGCCTTGCGATAGATGGGGTCGACCAGGTCGAAGGCGGCCATAGCGGTCTCGTACTCGGCATAGCCCTCGGTCTGCTGCGTGAGCTCCATGGCGATCATGGTCACGACGGCGGAGTTGGTGCGGCCCATGCAGGACTCGTCGACGGCCAGGCTGTCGTACTGGATCTTGTAGTCGCAGACCTCGGTGAGGGCGGACTCGTCAACATAGATGGCGATGGTGCTGGCGCCGCGATCCTTGGCGACCCGGGCGGCGACGATAGTCTCCTTGGTGCCGCGCATGGACACGACGACGGCCAGGGTGTTCTCGTTGACGTAGGCAGGGGTTGCGTGCACGAACTCGTTGCTGGTGTAGCTGGAGCTCACGACCTGCGTGGCCTCGTGCTCCATAAAGTACTGGGCAGGATAGTTGCCGCCGTTGGATCCACCAGCGCCAATCCACACGACGCGCTTGATGCCGCCCTTGTCTGCCTTGTCAGCCAAAACCTGGGAGACGACATCCTTAACCTGTTCCTGAGTAGTCATCGTGCATCAGCCTTTCTTCTCGTTTGATGCTCTCGATGGCATACAAGTTACATACATGTTTTGGTTATGTCGACTAGTTGTATGCTATATTTATCTTAGAAATTTTGCTGATGCGGTTTTCGATAGCTAGCTACCAGCGGTTTTGTTGTTGTATTGAATACATGCTTGATTAGATACGCATACAAGTTAGATACAGGTTGATCGCATGAACGCTTCGTCTAAAAAGAAGCTGGCCCAATACGAGCGCTTGGCGGGTACGCTTCGCGACCGCATCGCCGCCGGCACCTACGCGCGCGGAGACAAGCTGCCGTCCGAGATGGAGCTCATGGACGAATCGGGCCTGTCGCGCAGCACCGTGCGCCACGCCCTTAAGGTGCTCGATGATGAGGGCCTGGTGCGTACCGAGCGCGGGCGTGGCGCCTTTGTGGCCGACACGCCCGCGCTCCACGAGAACAACCTGGTGTTTTCGAGCTATACCAAGCAGGTCGAAGGCCAGGGCATGAAGCCCACCACGCGCACCGTGGACTCGGGCTTTGCCAAGGCGGCCGGCAGCATAGCTAAGTTCTTTGACGCCGCCGTGGGCAGCAAACTCGTCAAACTTGTCCGCCTGCGCTATCTGGACGACGCGCCGCTGTGCCTGGAGACCACCTACCTGCCGCCAAGCTTCGAGACGCTCATCGATCGCGATATTAACGGTTCGCTCTACGCCACGCTGCGACAGGAGTTCCATCGCGCGCCGGCACAGGGGCATAAGACCTTTGAGGTGTGCTACGCCTCGCAAAACGAGGCGTTTTTGCTCAACGTTGAGCGCGGGCAGGCGCTGATCCTGATCACCGACTACGTCTACGACACCGACGGCCGCCCGCTCCACGTCTCCAAGCGCATCCAGCGCACCGACCGCGCCAAATACACCGAGCCCATCGGCTAACCTGCCAAAACCACCACAAAGGGGACAGGCACCTTCGTGGTGGTTTTAGGCGAGGAGGTCGGGGAACCAGGTTGGCTTGGGCTGGTTGGGCGTGCGCTCGGCTAGGACCAGCTCCATCCAACACATGTCGTACCAGCGGCCGAACTTTTGGGCGCAGCGGTCGAAGGCACCCACCAGGCGATATCCCATATGGGCATGGAAATCCTGGCTGTTGTGCGTCAGATACTCGTCGTCCTTATCGTGCGGCACGGCGATGAGCGCGCACATGTTGGTGATGCCCATCGCAATCAGGCATTGCTTGAGCGTATCGTGCAACTTGCGACCCAGCCCGCCATGGCGCACATCGCGTGCCAGGTAGATCGACGTCTCGACCGACCAGTCGTATGCCTCGCGGCTGTTGAGCGGACTCACATAGGCCTGTCTCTT
>USPH01000278.1 GCA_900556515.1 uncultured Collinsella sp. | reverse complement strand
AGATGTGTATAAGAGACAGACGTCGCACCGATCTGCATGCCGGCCAACGGATCGCCGATGACCAGGCCGGCAAGCGTTGCCCATAGCACGCAGTTATGTCCGTTGATCTGCGTACCGATTCGGTCGAAGCGGTACAGGCCCGCGATCAGGGCGACCAGGACGATCTGAATGACGGAAAGCGTCATCTAACCCATCTCCTCTCACTACCCGATGAGCGCGTCGAGCGCCTCGGGCTTGTCTGCCGGAATGTACTGCGAGAACACCTTGCAGCCGGTCGCCGCGATGGCACGGTAGCACGTGAGGTCGTCGTCGGCGATGAACGCACGGCGGCTCACCTGGGTTCCCGTCTGGCCTTCAGCAGGCGCAACGGTGCCGCCCACCACGAGCTCGGGCACCGGATGCCCGGTCTCGATCACATGCTGGATGGTCTGCGGAGCGCGGGCGACCACGAAAACGGTGTGGTCGTCGTACTTGCCCGCCGTGAAGTTGGCTAGCGCGGTCTCCTCGGAGATGATGGAGAGCGCGACGCCGGACGGCTTGGCCATACGCATGGCGGCCTTTTTCGTCGGGTCGTTGGCGTACTCGTCATCGATCACCATGAGGCGCTGGGGGCGGTACTGCGGGACCCATTGGTTCGCAACGATGCCGTGCAGCAGGCGGTTGTCGATGCGCGCTGCGACGATGCTCATAGTCTCACCTTGTCTTTCTTGCCTTGGAGGCGGGCAGAGCGCTCCGCCTACTCGTCTTGCTGGTCTACGGATCCGTCGGAAGGTATCGCACGCTTGCGCAAGGCGTGCTCGGGATAGATGTAGTCGTATGCGTACACGATCTCGGCCACGGGGACCTCGACGTGGTAGTGGGTGGAGATGTCCCCGAAGCTCTCGCGGAACGCCTCGACGAAATCCGCATGGGACGAGAGGAACCCCTCCTCGTCCACGCAGTTCTCGATCGGCGTGCGCGTCACCAGGCGCTCGACGAGACAACACAGGTGAACGTAGAGGCCGACCATGCGGCCCTCGATCGAGGTCCCCGTAAGGCGCTGGAGCATGAAGACGGAGCGCTCGATCTCGGAGAAGAGCTTGCTGGGGTTGAGGATCGTGATGGACTCGACGACGTTGCGGAGCGTGAGGTTCTTGATCAAGCTGCGATGGAAGCCGTCGAGGGCGTCTGCGGAGAGAAAGCGCGAGAACACGTGGTCGATGCGCGCCCCGTCGCTTCCTGCGATTAAGTCCTCCAGCGAGATGAACGGAACGCCCTCGATCTGAGGATCGCTCGTCCCGATGGCTCCGCGGACGGCATACTGGCTGAAGACGGCGTCGTCTTCACCGTTATCCATCAGCTGCCTGAACCCGCAGGTGACCAGCCGCACACCGGCGTCGGCGCCCAAGCTCTGGGCAACGAGCGTGCGGATCTTCTCAGCGGCCTCGATGCCGCCCTCCTCGCAGAAGATGATGGCGTCCGGCCTGGCCGAGCGCTCGATCACGCGATAGCTCGAGACGCACGAGTCCACCGCGGAAGCCATCAGCTCCTCCATACCGCGTCCGGCGAGAAGCCCCGCCCCTACTTCAACTGCCAAACCGGTCGAGACGTTGTTCATCACGCCGATGGTCTTGCCGGAAATCGCCCCAAGATCTTTGTAGATGGAACGCAGCGATCCGGTATCCACCAGGATGGCCAGCTCATCGCAGAAAGAAAACTGGTCGACAAGCTGCCGTAACGGACGCACGACATCCCTCACCTGCAGGTCGTACGGCATGTCGATGGCCTCGAACACGCGGTCGCCCAAAAAGCGGTTGGCGGCGTCGGCGATGCTCGTGGCAGTCGAGTAGCCGTGAGCGAGAATCACGCCGAGACGGCGACGGCCCGTCTGGACCTGGGAGCCGCATGCATGCAGGGTGACGAGCAGATGCGTGAGGGCATCGAGCTCAATGCCGAGAGCGTCGAAAATCCCGGATGCGATGCGGTCGGCGACCGATGCGGCGAGGCGCTCTCGTGCCCCAACCAGCGCGTCAAGCGCCACGACACTTTCAAAATGCTCGCCCTTCCAACGAGAAAGGCGGGCCGTCGGCCATACCTGACTGCAAACCTCGCGCGTGATGACAAGCGAGCTTTTTCGGGAAAGCGTCGTGGAGTAGAGGCTGTTCACCGAATCGATGACGTCCTCGATGACCCGCGCGTATGCGTCCGACCTGCCGCTCAGCCGCTTGTCCTCGAACATGAGATAGTCTTCCAGACCGATTACGCCCTGAGACACGGCATCCATCAGGCCGTCCGCATCGATCTCGCCCGCGACGTAGCGCTCGTATTCGGAGACGATGCCGGACAGCAAGGTCGCCTCCTTGTCGCCATCGAATGCAAACGAGGCGCGGGTCGTATCGATCATGGACGAGTCGTCGTCCATGCGTGCCTGACGCGACGGGTCGACGAGCTTGGACGGAAGCTGG
>USPH01000277.1 GCA_900556515.1 uncultured Collinsella sp. | reverse complement strand
GATCAGATCGTCAAAGTCCTGAATCTCCTCGTGGCCAAAGCCCTCAAAGAACTCATGACGCTTGTCGCAGGACAGGTTGTTGTACACCGCAAACTGCGTCGCCGGCGGACAGACGATATCGGCTGTGCCCGTGCCAAACAACACGGGGCACTTGACCATAGGGGCAAAATTCTTGGAATCGAAGTACGCCAGCTTGGCATAGGCTTCGTCAATACAAGTCGAGTCCTCGTCAAACCAGCGCGACCAATAGCGCAGGCCCTCGTAGGCAATATCGTCGGCGTCCAGATCCCAAACCAGGCGGAAATCCGATAAGAAGGGATAGAGGATGGCAGCGCGATTGATAAGCTCGCTGTTAAGCGCGCAGGTCGCAATACCCAAACCGCCACCCTGCGATGCGCCGTTCACATACACGCGGGTAAAATCGATGCCCTCGAGCTCGCGAACGATACGGCACAGAATGCGAATATCCTGATGTAGGCGGACATAGTAGAGGTTGGCCGGATCGCCGTCGATACCGGCGACGATATGGCCCGCGACCGTCGTGCCCGCAAATCCACCAATGTCCTCGGAGGGGCCTCCTTGGCCAGGACAATCGAGAGCAATGAGCGCCATGCCCATGCCCGCAAACGACGCCTGCTCAAACCAGCTGCGGCTCGCACCCGGATATCCATGGAACTGAAGCACCAGCGGCACGGGCTCCTCCGAGACCGGCTTGAGGTACTTGGCATGCAGGCGTGCACCACACATGCCGGTATACCAGAGATCGAAAAACCGACAGGTCGCGGAATCCGCAACCGAAGCCGCCTCGATCACGTAGTCGAGCTCGACGGCTTCGGCCTCGGCCATGCGGTCCTTCCAAAAGAGATCGAAATCCGATGGACGGGGCATAGCGCCTCGATATTCACCAAATTGCTGTTGTAGCTCCTGAGCACTTGGCATGGCTCGTGAACCCAGCCTTTCGAAATCGCAACGGAGGTGCGCCCGGCAAGGGAACCGGGCGCACGGGAGGGAAAGCGAGGCTACTCGCCGAGCTTGGGATGCAGCAGCGACGGCGCAGCGCCGAGCAGCATCTTGGTGTAGGGGTCCTGAGGGTGTTGGAAGACCTGCTTGGCCTCGCCCTGCTCGACGATCTTGCCGCCATTCATAACGATGATGTCGTCAGAGATATAGCGGACCGTCTGGATGTCATGGCTGATGAACACCATGGCCAGGCCGAGCTCCTTCTTAAGGTCGGTCAGCAGGTTCAGAATCTGCGCGCGGACCGAAACGTCCAGAGCCGAGGTGGGCTCGTCGGCGATGATGGCATCGGGGTTCAGCGACAGGGCACGGGCAATTGCGACGCGCTGGCGCTGGCCGCCCGAAAGCTGGCCGGGAAGAACCTCGGCGGCGGAGCTGGGCAGACCGGTGAGCTCCAAGAGCTCCTTGACGCGCTTCTCCTGCTCGGCCTCGGTGCCCAGGTTGTGGACGCGCATGGGGTCGAGCAGTTGCTCGCGAACGACCATGCGGGGGTTGAGCGCCGTGGCCGGGTTCTGGAACACGACCGAGATGACGCGACCCATGTGGCGACGGTCCTCGGCGGTACGTTTGGTAACGTCCTTACCCTTAAAGTAGACCTTGCCGCTCGTGGGGGCCTGCAGGCCGCACATGACGTTGGCGGTGGTGGACTTTCCGCAACCGGACTCGCCGACGATGCCGATGGTCTGTCCGGGCATGAGCTTAATCGTTACACCCTGGACGGCGTGAACCAGGTTGGGGTGCAGAATCGAGCCGGTACGGGTCCTAAAGGTGACGTGGACGTCATCAAGGAAGATGATCGGCTCGACGCCGTTGACTGCAGTCTCGCTCATCTACATCACCTCCGCGTGAGGGGTCAAACCATTTGCCTTGAGCACCTCGTCGGGGAGCTCGGAATAGAAGTGCTCGGTGCCGGGCACGCGCTTGAAGACCGGACGGGTGTCCAGGCCAATACGCGGATGGCTCGAGCGGGGCGCGAAGCGATCGCCCTTGGGGAAATCGCGCGGACTCGGAACGGCGCCGGGCACCTGGTGCAGGCGGCCCGAACCGCTCTCGATGGACAGAACGGAACCCAGAAGACCGCGGGTGTACTCGTGGATCGGGTTAGTGAGCAGTTCCTTGGTGGGTGCCTGCTCGATAACCTGGCCAGCGTACATAACCGTAATGTTATGGGCGACCTCGGCGACCAGAGCCAGGTCATGCGAAACGAAGATCATGGCAAAGCCGAGCTTGGCCTGAAGATCGTTGAGCAGCTTGATGACCTGCTTCTGGACGGTAACGTCCAGAGCGGTCGTGGGCTCGTCGCAGATGACCAGCTTGGGGTCGCGGGTAAGGGCCATAGCGATCAGGACACGCTGACGCTGGCCGCCGGAAAGCTCGTGCGGATAGCTCTCGAGCGTGCGCTTGGGATCGAGGCCGACGAGCTCCAGGAGC
>USPH01000276.1 GCA_900556515.1 uncultured Collinsella sp. | reverse complement strand
GAGCGCAAAATGGATTCTAAAAAACACCTTGCCAAATAGGAGCGTCAGGACGCAAAGAGGCTCCGCAGCGCGAAGCGCGATGCGGAGCCTCTTTGCATGTCCGAGGACGTTCCGGAGAGAAACCCCCGTCACGCCCCCGGATTCCCGGTGGGAGTTCTAGACCTTGTCGGCCTTAGTACATACCGCCGCCCTGCTGACCAGCGGTAGCAGCAGCGATAGCGTCCTCAAGCTGAGTGTTCTTGGGCACATCGGAGACGGTAGCCTCGGTGATGAGGATCAGGCTGGCGACAGAAGCAGCGTTCTGCAGGGTGACGCGGCTGACCTTGACGGGGTCGAGGACGCCCATCTCGATCATGTCGCCCCACTCGCCGTTGGCAGAGTTGAGACCCTGGCCAGCGGGCAGCTCGGCAACCTTGTCGACCACGACAGCGCCCTCAAAGCCAGCGTTCTTGGCGATGGTGGCGACCGGAGCGGTCAGAGCCTTCTTGACGATGTCGACACCGATCTTCTCCTCGGGGTCGTCGAGCTCAACGGCGTCGAGCGCAGGAGCAGCGTCCATGAAGGCGACGCCGCCGCCAGCGACAATGCCCTCCTCGACAGCAGCGCGGGTTGCCTGCAGGGCGTCCTCGACGCGATGCTTGATCTCCTTGAGCTCGGACTCGGTAGCAGCGCCGACCTTGATGACGGCAACGCCACCGGAGAGCTTGGCCAGGCGCTCCTGGAGCTTCTCACGGTCGAAGTCAGAGGTGGTGTTCTCCATCTCGCCCTTGATCTGAGCGATACGAGCGTCGATGGCCTCCTTGGAGCCAGCGCCGCCGACGACGACGGTGTTGTCCTTGGAGATGGTGACGGACTTAGCGGTACCGAGCATATCGGCGGTGATGTCAGCGACCTTCACGCCCAGCTCGTCCAGGGCAGCCTGGCCACCGGTGAGGACGGCGATGTCCTCGAGGATGCGCTTGCGGCGATCACCGTAGCCCGGGGCCTTAACGGCGCAGACGTTGAGGGCGCCACGGATCTTGTTGAGGACCAGGGTAGGCAGAGCCTCGCCGTCGATGTCCTCAGCGATGATGAGCAGGCCACGGCCAGCGCGCTGGACAGCCTCGAGAACGGGCATGATGTCCTGAACGCTGGAGATCTTCTGGTCGGTGATGAGGATGTACGGATCCTTCATCACGGCCTCCATGCGGTCGTTGTCCGTGACGAAGTAAGCGGAGACATAGCCCTTGTCGAACTGCATGCCCTCGACGGTGTCGATGGTGATGTCGAACGTCTGGGAATCCTCGACGGTGATGACGCCGTCCTTGCCCACGACCTCCATGGCCTCGGCGATCTTCTCGCCGACCTCGGGGTCACCGGCGGAGATGGTACCGACGGAAGCGATCTGCTCCTTGGTCTCGACCGGCTTGGCCTGCTTCTTCATCTCGGCGACGGCGGCGTTAACGGCCTTGTCGATGCCGCGACGGATGGCCAGCGGGTTGGCGCCAGCGGCGACGTTGCGCAGGCCGTCGTTGACGATGGCCTGAGCGAGCAGAGTTGCGGTGGTGGTGCCGTCACCCACGGTGTCGTTGGTCTTGGTGGCGACCTCCTTCACCAGCTGAGCGCCCATGTTCTCGATGTTGTCCTCGAGCTCGATCTCCTTGGCGACAGAAACGCCGTCGTTGGTGATGGTCGGAGCACCGAACGTGCGCTGCAGCGCAACGTAGCGGCCCTTGGGGCCCATGGTGACGGTAACGGCGTCGGCCAGAGTGTTGACGCCCTTGGCAAGCTTAGCGCGGGCATCGGTGTTGAACGTAATGTTCTTTGCCATGGTAGGTAATCCTCCAAAAGAAATGTGACTCGCGTCGCCGCTTCCGAGTCCTATGCGGCGGGCGCGTTCAAAGACGAATCAGAGATTCTGACGAGACTAGGCCTCGACGACAGCGTAGATGTCGTCGGCGCGCATCAGCAGATACTTCTCGCCGTCGACCTTGACCTCGTTGCCACCGAACTTACCATAGATGACAACGTCACCGACCTTGACGTCCATGGGGATGCGCTCACCCTTGTCGTTGACCTTGCCGGCGCCAACGGCAACGATGGTGCCGCGCTGCGGCTTCTCCTGGGCGTTGCTGGCGATATACAGACCAGAAGCGGTCTTCTGCTCGGCCTCGTCGGGCTTGACCAGAACACGATCTGCAAGCGGCTTCAAAGACGACATGCTTGTCTCCTCCTTTTTGGGCCGCGCGGCTATGCCGCGCGAATTAACCCTTTTTGTTTGCGTACGCGTTGAATGGTACCCACGAATGGCGGGTTATACAACACGGAGTCAAAAAATCTTATTTTTTGGCACTTAGATTTTCTGAATGCCGGGGGATAACTTAGAAGTGGCTCCCGGGGCGGACCGGAGGGCATGAAGTTTGCTGCTCTACAGTCCTGCGCAAGACGGAAAGCACATTAAGTGCTTTCCT
>USPH01000275.1 GCA_900556515.1 uncultured Collinsella sp. | reverse complement strand
CGAGGTAGCCCTCCTGGTCGAAGTGCATGATCTCGATCTTCTCGGTCTCCTTCATTCCCGCTCCTTTCACGAGCAGTTTGAATTGTCGCACGGAATGAACGGGCTTGCCGCCCCGTCGCACCGCTTAACCTTGTGGACATCTTGGCCCCAAGCTCAACAATTCAAAGGTTCTTAATACCAGTGAACGATTACAGGTTAGCCGTTTTTAATACCGATTTTATGATTTCATCCTCCCCTCTCGGTAGACGGTCAGTTTTTGCCGCTCATCGGTCAAGCGACATATATCCGTAAAAACGAGCGCCCCGCCATGCGCAGGGACGCTCTAGACGCTAATAGTTGTAGGTATATCCGCCGGCGTCGCCGCGGGTAAAAGACTTGGCATGCTCGATTGCCTGCCCACTCGAGTCATAGGTCAGGCCTTCCAGCACGAGCGCCAGATCGCCCGGCTCAAGATTGAGCAAACTCGCATCGCGTGCGCCCAGCGCCTCGATATCGAGTTTCTCTACCGACTGATCTGGCTTGCGTCCCAACATATCGTAGGTCTCGAACAGGCTGAAGACCGAAATGTCCACGTCTTCGATGCCCGGAAACAGCAGGCACGGAATCAGTGTCATCTCGATCGATACGGGCTCACCATCGATGCAGTTGAGGCGGCGCACCGAGTAAAGCAGATCGTCCTCGGCGATGCCAAACAAGTCGGCATAATACGGGCCGGCGTAGCGTTTGGAGCGCGCCAGGATGCGCACCGACGGCGTCGCGCCCGATGCCAGAACCGACTGGCGGAAGCCGCCCTTGCGTTCGTGCTCGTCAAACCACTTGTGTCCCACAAAGGCGCCTTTGCCCTGCACGCGACGAATCTGGCCACTTTTGACCAGCTCGTCCATGGCGCTTCGGATTGTCAGGCGTGTCGTGCCAAACTCCTCGGCCAGCTCGTTTTCGGACGGAATCATCGAGCCCGTCGGGTAGTCGCCGCGCTCGATTCGCTCCGCAATGCAGCGGCGAATTTGTTTGTAAACCGGCAAGTCTTCTACTGCATCAGCCATTCGACACCTACCTTCGTCGCAACGCCGTCTGCCTCGCCGTTATCGGCAAAACGATACTTGGTCGGCAGAATCACGGACTTGCAATACTCGACAAAGCCATCGTTCTCGTCACGCTCGTGCGAAGCCTTGTAAAACACCGGCGTGCCCTCCTGAGCACCCAGCAACTTGGCCTCGTCGGCGTTCAGACGGCTGATGGAAATATGCTCCTTGCCGTGCGCCACATGGACATTCCCCTCTTTGAGCAAAACGTCGTAGAGGCTTTCCTGCTCAAAATCTTGATCGGGAAGCGAGGGGCACAAAGACAGATTGACGTGAGCCGTCTCAATCGACGCCGGGGAACCATTAACCACGCGCACGCGCCGAATGCAGAAGAGCGGCATGCCCAGGTCGATCTGGGCTTTTTGGGCCAGATCGATATCGGCGTACACGACCTTGGACCAAACCAGGCGTGCGGTCGACTTTGAGCCAACCCTCTCCACCGCCTGCGTATAGTTCCATGTTTCCTGAAAGATATTCAGCGGTTTGGGAGGACACACATAGGTGCCCGAACCGCGGCGGCTTTCCAAAGTTCCGCACGAAATAAGACGCGTGATCGCAGCGCGCAACGCCGTGCGCGACACGCCCAGCTCTTCACAGAGCACACGCTCGGCGGGCAGCCGGTCACCACCCTGCAGGTCATAATGTTTGATATACCAAAGAATGCCCTCAAAGGCGCGATCTTTGGGCGGAATCGCATATGGTTCACTCGACATGGGCAAGACTCCTCAACCGCTTGATGCTGCAGGAATCATTGCTCCGGACGCCTCATGGCGTCGAAGGCTTCTTTGATCTGCTCCGCAACGTTCCGATACGACCGATATAGGCCGGAGTCTCGCTTGACTTCGCCCGCGGTCACAGGAATCTCAAGCTTCGAAATCTCATCCTTGCCGGTTTGCACGGCAACGATGACACCCATACCAAGGCACATATTACGCTTGGCAGCGTTGTTTTTGGTAGCCTGAGCTGGATTAATCAAAATCTGCTGAGCCAGTTCGCGTTTGCTGAGCTCCGGCACATCCTCGGGATTTCCGGTCTCGGCAATCTCGCACTGCAGCACATCCGCATAGTCAAAAATCTTCGGCTCGCCGCCGCGCTGATGCACGGCCCACTTGCGGCGCGTGGCATCCTGGTAGATAGCCGGCAAAAACGTAAACCGCGGTGGGTCCAAAATCGTATCCGTGATGGTAAACACATCGGAATCAAAGGCATCCTGCGGGTTTTTCTTCTTGAACAGCCCCATATCAGCCTCCCGTACTAGCATTAAACAACTCAAGCCGAATATAGCACCAATTTCAAGCCACCGCTTTACCGCATCGGTGCGCGGCGTCTATAGCTCGCCCAGCGGAAGAGTTCACGGACGAGGGCCGGGGTGCCTGCCTTGTTTT
>USPH01000274.1 GCA_900556515.1 uncultured Collinsella sp. | reverse complement strand
CTAGCTTCGTCGGCAGCGTCAGATGTGTATAAGAGACAGGGGCAGAGACTGCAGCCTTGAGTATGGAAAACGCCAAGGACAGCGAAATCGCAGCCCTCGCCCGCTTGCGATCGCAGATTCAACTAGCACAGGAAATGGTCAAAGCCATGCGCAAGCGAACCGAAAGCCTCGGATCGCACTATCGAGCGGACTAAACTGGACACCCATCTAAAGCAGAACACAACTAATCGATATCTATGGGCCCCGTGAGCTCGAGGTGGCACGGGCCCATTCGTGTCCGCACGGCAGCGTATCCTTATTCTGAATACAGAGTGGGCAAAGCCCGCATAGACAATAGACCAGCGAGGAGGAGATATGGACAGTAGAGATATCGAGAAGTGGCGTGTCGAACTTGATAGCTACGCCAATGTGGAAGACGGCGTTGAATATTGGCTCGCACGCGATTTAATGGAACCCATGGGGTACACTCGATGGGAGAACTTCGCCGAAGTTGTTAAGAGGGCAAAAGTCTCGTGCGAAACAAACAAAACTCCAGTTGATTCCCATTTTCGTGACACCACGAAAATGGTAACTGCCGGTGTCGCCGCTCGCGCGGTTAAAGACTACAAACTTACGCGCTACGCATGCTATTTAATCGCCCAAAACGGAGATCCAAACAAGCCGGAGATCGCGCTCGCGCAGGCATACTTTGCCGTCCAGACGCGCCGCCAAGAGCTCATAGAGCAGCGCTTCGCAGAGATTCAGCGCTTGCAGGCGCGCCACTCGCCATCCGATTCAAAGAAACAGCTCTCGGGTATTGCGTTCAAACGCGGCGTTGACTCCAAAGGATTCGCGATCATCAAGTCGAAGGGCGATGAAGCGTTATTCGGCGGCAGAAGCACGGCGGAAATGAAGCAGCAGCTCGGCGTACCCAAGAGCGCGGCATTGGCGGACAGGTTAGCCGATGTCCTCATCAAAGCAAAGGACCTTACGAACTCGATGACGGCCTTCAACGCCGAGGAACACGACCTGTACGGTCTGGACCAGATCAAGCAAGAGCACGTCGAGAACAACACAAGCGTGCGTGGCAGCCTCATCGACCGCGGAATTGTCCCCGAGAACCTACCGCCTGCCGAGGATACAAAAAAGCTCGAGCGTCGTGTGAAGGCAGACGAGAAGAAACTCAAGGAGGGTACTGACGGTTTTACCGATCCCCAGGGTAGGCTCGATCTGTGAAAGCAGCTGTGCACCGACGGGTTCGACCCCATGCGAGGTCAGCAAAAAAGACGGCCAACTTTCGTTGACCGTCTTAACTTGCTTTGGCGGGCCCTCAGGGGGTCAGCCTGCTGCGCAGGCGACCGCTGCGGCGCCAAGGCGCCTTGCGCGCTGCGTTGGCAAATGCTTACGCATTTCCTCAGCTCCGCGCCCCGACGGGTTCGACCCCATGCGAGGTCAACAAAAAAGCGACCAGCCTAGGCCGGTCGCTTTAACAATCTTTGGGTGGGCCGTCAGGGGGTCGAACCCTGGACCTTGGGATTAAGAGTCCCCTGCTCTACCAACTGAGCTAACGACCCGATATCAACACGAAGCAAGAACTGGGGTGGGTAAAGGGACTCGAACCCTCGACCTACGGGACCACAACCCGTCGCTCTAGCCAACTGAGCTACACCCACCGTGTCCTGTGCGCTTCGCGCTCGACTATTATTGCAAGGAACGCCACGCGATGCAAGCCCCAATTTTCAAGAATTTTGAAAAGAGTTTTTCGGATCCATTTCGAGCAAATCCCACCGGTTTCATAGGAGTAAACTTGCCCCACTGCAAATGCTCGAAAGGACCGGCATGAAAGAACTCTCCAACCGCACGGCAACGTTTACCGATTCGGTCATCCGCCGTATGACGCGCATCTCCAACAAGTATGGCGCCGTCAACCTGTCGCAGGGCTTCCCCGACTTTGATCCCCCAGCGCAGCTGCTCAATAGCCTCAGCACCATCGCCACCGACCCCAAGCCGCTCTACCACCAGTACTCCATCACCTGGGGCTCCCAGGCCATGCGCGAGGCGCTTGCCGCCAAGCAGGAGCATTTTATGGGCATGCCGGTGAACCCCAACGAGAATATCGTAGTCACATGCGGCTCCACCGAGGCCATGATGGCCGCCATGATGACGGTCACGAACCCCGGCGACAAAGTGGTCATTTTCTCGCCGTTCTACGAGAACTACGGCGCCGACACAATCCTTTCGGGTGCGGAGCCCATCTACGTGCCGCTCAACCCGCCCACCTTTGACTTCGACCGTGGGATCCTCGAGGCGGCCTTCCGCGACAACGATCCCAAGGCGATCGTCCTATGCAACCCGTCCAACCCCTGCGGCAAGGTCTTTACCCGCGAGGAGCTCACCTTTATCGCCGACCTGTGCAAAAAGTATGACGCCTACTGCATCACCGACGAGGTCTACGAGCACATCGTCTACGCGCCCCACGAGCACGTGTACATGGCCACGCTGCCCGGCATGTTTG
>USPH01000273.1 GCA_900556515.1 uncultured Collinsella sp. | reverse complement strand
TATAGACGAGCCGTGGCTCGTCGCTCAGTCCCGGCACGGTGACCATAAGGTTGCGGCGCCCGGGCAGCACCTCGAGTTCCTCAACCTGCACGGCATGGAGCACCGGATGACTCAGCTGCGCCAACCGTTCCTCAGCCAACGCTTTGATATAGCGCTCAATCTCGTCCTCATACGCACCCGGGTCTGAGCTGTCGATCCGCACGAGTCCTTGCGTAAGCCGCCAAGCAAAATCTGTATCAACCATAGGCACCTCACAGATAGTTAGGTAAACATACAGATTGTATGCCAAGAAGCGGCTCGGTGCATTTAATGGAGTGCTCACAAAAACGGGGGCGCCTCTCGTGCGAAAGGCGCCCCCGCGGGCATTCAATGTCAGTGACGGGCAGGCCACATGGGGAACTGCCCGTCAGATCAGCCGGCGCTATTTGATTACGCGCACGCGATACATCGACGGAATCTGCTTGAGCGCCTCGATGGTGCTGCTGTCCAGGTGCTCGTCGGTGTCGAACATGGTGTAGGCGTTCTCGCCAGCGGACTCGTTGGTCATACGCTGCACGTTGGCGTTGTCCTTGGCGAGAATGGCCGTGATCTGGCCGATCATGTTGGGCACGTTGGCGTGCAGGCAGGCGATGCGGCTTGCGGCGCGCGCCTTGCCCATGCTGCAGGCGGGGTAGTTGACGCTATGTGCGATGTTGCCGTTCTCCAGGTAATCCTTGAGCTCGCTGATGGCCATGTCTGCGCAGTTGGCCTCGGCCTCGCCGGTGCCGGCGCCCGAGTGCGTGGTGATAAACGTATTGGGCATCTTGACGGTCTTGGGAGTGGCAAAGTCGCAGCTAAACCAGCTGAGCTTGCCTGCACGCAGGGCGGCGTCGACGGCGTCCTCGTCAATGATGGTCTCGCGTGCGTAGTTGATGAGGACGGCGTCCGGTGCCAGCAGGTTAATCTGCTCGGTGCTGATCATGCCGATGGTGTCGGCCTTGCTGGGCACGTGCACGGTGAGGTAGTCGCAGCCGCGGCAGAGATCCTCGAGCGTGCCCACGCGCTGCACCTCGCGGCTCAGCACCCACGCGTGCTCAACGGAAATGAACGGATCGTAGCCATAGACGTCCATGCCCAGATCGACGCAGGCGTTGGCGACCTTGGAGCCCACGTTGCCCAGGCCGATGACACCGATGCGCTTGCCCTTGAGCTCGCGGCCCACAAAGGCCTTCTTGGCCTTTTCGGCATCGACCTGGATCTCGGGGTCGTCGGCGTTGTCGCGCACCCAGTTCATCGATTGCACCACGCCGCGGCTCGAGAGCACCAGCATGCCTAGGACGAGCTCCTTGACGGCGTTGCTGTTGGCGCCGGGGGAGTTAAAGACGACGACGCCCTTCTTGGCGTACTCCTCGACGGGGATGTTGTTGACGCCGGCACCGCAGCGGGCGATGGCGCGGATGCCCTCGGGCAGCTCGTAGCCGTGCAGGTCGGTCGAGCGCATCAGGATCGCGTCGGCCTCTTCGGCGGTGCTCACAAATTCGTAGCCCTCGCCAAACTCGACTTTGCCGTCCTTGGTGATATCGTCGATGGTCTTAATCTTACGCATGGAAAAACTCCTTAGCAGGTTTTGATCTAAACAGGGTGGTTTGAGATGGCTGGTCGGCCCGCGTGCTGCGGGCTAGTTAGATCGCGGGCTCAAACTATGCTGCGCTTCGAAGCCCTTCATGTACGAGGCCAGTGCCTGCACATCTTCCATGGTTACGGCGTTGTAGACGCTAGCGCGCATGCCGCCTACCAGACGATGGCCCTTGACGTTTTGAATCTGGTGCTCGGCCGCGCCTGCGACAAAGGCCGCGTCGAGCTCGGCGTCGCCGGTACGGAACGTGACGTTGGCGATGGAGCGACTGTCTGTCTGCGCGGTGCCGTGGAATAGTTTACTGTGCTCGAGCAGGTCGTAGAGCAGATTGGCCTTGGCCCAGTTGCGCTCGGCCATGGCGGCAAGTCCGCCGGTCTGTTCAACCCAACGGAACACCTTGCCGCACACGTAGATGCCAAAGGTGTTGGGCGTGTTGAGCATGGAGCCCTTGGCGGCCTGGGTCTTAAGGTCCAGGTACTGCGGCGTTTGCGCAAAGGCGGGGCCATCTGCGATGAGGTCGTCGCGCACGATGACCACGGTCACGCCCGCGGCGCCGGCGTTCTTCTGGGCGCCCGCGTAGACGAGCCCGTAGAGCTCGACGTCGAGCGGATGCGAGAGAAAGCAGCTCGAGACGTCGGATACGAGCGGGGTGCCCCCGCACTCCGGGAGCTCGTGGTACTGCGTGCCGAAGATGGTATTGTTCTCGCAGATGTATACGTAGTCGAGCTCGCCTGCGCGCGCCCGCTCCGTAACCGGGGCGAGGTCGGGAATGCGGTCGAACCCGGTGTCCGCGCTCGTGGCGAGCAGCTCGGCCGTACCGTAACGCTGGGCTTCCTGCCAGGCTTTTTTCGCGAAGTTGCCCGAGACGACGTAGCCGGCGCGCCCCGTGCGCATCAGGTTCATC
>USPH01000272.1 GCA_900556515.1 uncultured Collinsella sp. | reverse complement strand
ATTGAGCCTGCGCTGGCGAGAGCGCTGAGGCACCTTGGTCTTTACGCGTCGGCGCGGTGGACGCCCGCGACGCTCAAGCTCAGCGCGCAGCTTACGCAGACAGCTCGCGCGATTCTGAAACTGGCTGCGGCTCTCACGCGCCGTCACGACAATCCCCGAAGGGATATGTTTCATGCGTACCGCCGAGTCCGTCGTGTTCACGCCCTGTCCGCCCGGACCCGTCGCGCGAAACACCTGCACCTCGCAATCGCGCGCCAACTCCTCGACCGACATCTCGGCATAGCGCGCATACTCGCGCCATCCCATCTTGTTCTCATCCATATCAGCACCTCCCCTCATACAAAAAATGTGACAAAGGGACAATCCCTTTGTCACATCGCATACCAATCGCTTGTGTTGCGCGCTTAGGCGAAGGTGATCTCGCCGTTCTCGCAGTCCATATCGGCGATACGGGCCAAGCTCTCAACGCGGAAGCCGCGCTTACGGAGCTTATCGCCACCGCCCTGGAAGCCCTTCTCAACGGCGATGCCAATGCCGGCAACCTCGGCGCCCGCAGCCTCGCAGATTTTGATAAGGCCCTCGAGCGCGCAGCCGTTGGCCAAGAAGTCGTCGATGATCAGGACCTTGTCGCCCTCGGACAGGAAACGCTTGCCAACGATGACCGGATACTCCTTCTGCTTGGTAAAGGAGTAGATGGTCGTGGCATACTGCTCGCCGTCGAGGTTGATGGACTGCGCCTTCTTGGCAAAGACAACCGGCACGCCGCCAAAATGCTGGGCCGCGATGCAAGCCATGCCAATGCCCGAAGCCTCGATCGTCAGGATCTTGTTGATCTCGACATCCTTGAACAGACGGGCCCACTCGGCGCCCATGTGGTCGAACAACTCAACGTCGCACTGGTGGTTGAGGAAGGCATCAACCTTAAGGACGTTACCGGCCTTTACGATGCCGTCATGGCGAATACGATCCTCAAGCTCCTGCATGGCGCAACCCCTTCTCGCGGCAACGATACCGCGCGATTAATAAACGTTGTTCGATAGTCTACCACGGACCGACCCCCGCCCGCCCCACAAGCCGCATCGCACCACAAACCAGTCTTTTTGGGACGGCGCGAATCGTGGCAGACAGCCTCCCAACACGCTAATGGCGGGCGCGCATCTTCACCAAACGCACCATGGCAAGCGCAAAGCCCACAGCGGCCACAGCCATGAGTACGTAGAACACCGAGCGAAAGCCGAATAGGAATACATCCGGACGGCCTGCAACAAAACTGGTCACGGCCTCGCCCATCGCCACGCTCATCTGCCCATACAGGATATGCGACGCCGCCGTAATGCCGAGTGCCATGCCGGCGTAGCGCGCCAGGCTGCCCAGGCTGCCCGCAAAGCCGAGCGCTTCGCGCGGAGCCGAGCCCATATACAGCGAGTTGTTGGGACTCTGGAAAATCGACGAGCCACACGACATAAACGCAACGCAGCACACGATCACAGGGATAGAAGAGTGCTCGTCAAGCGTGCTTACCGCAAAGAGACCGCACACGTACACGCCCAGGCCGACCGCCGTGGGGCCCTCGCAGCCAACACGGTCCGAAACCGTACCCGAAAGCGGTCCGATAAAGGCATTCACCATCGGCAGCGCCAAAAAGAGCAATCCGGAAATGTCGGAACCAAAGCCATGGGCGTCCTGAAAATAGAACGGCAGGATAAACTCAGATGCGCCAATACCAACGAACACGATGAGCATGCAGGCAAGGTTGATGGTGAAGGCCGAATTTGCAAAGCAGCGACGAGCGGCCTCGATCAGGGACATGGGGCGCTCGCCGGCCTCCGGCTTAACATGCGGCAGCGTGTAGAGCCCCACGATAAACGAGATGACGCCAATGGGCAGGTTGATGAGGAAGATGCTCTCCCAAGGAAAGCTTGCCACCAGCATGCCGCCGAGCACGGGGCCACACATCATGCCGAGGGCCACAAAGGTCGCAAGAATACCCATGGCACGGCCTCGTTCGCGCGCCGGAAACGACTCGGTGATGATACCCATGTTGTTAGCCATGGCCGCCGCGCAACCGACGCCCTGAACAATGCGTGCCAGGATAAGAACCTCGAGCGAGGCCGAAAGGCCGCACAGCAGCGAACCGACCGAAAAGACGATGACGCCCAACTGGAACACGTTCACCTTGCCGCGCACGTCGCCCAGACGGCCAAACGGCAACATAGCCACGCAAGTCGCAAGCAGATACACCGAGCTTACCAGCTGAATGCGATCGAGGCCCACGCCCAGCTCCTTTTGCATCACGGGCAGCGCCACGGTCACGACGGTCGAATCCAGACACACCATAAACGTCATGATGAGCACGGTAAACAGAATCGCCCACTTGTTCTTGCCATGGGTGTCGCCCTCTAGGGCAATATGCTCGCGGCGCAGCTGCTCTGCGGTTTTCTCCATATCCATCCTTTCGAGTGGCCCAACGCAAAAACCTGTCTCTTATACACATCTCCGAGCCCACGAGACATGCGCAGATCTC
>USPH01000271.1 GCA_900556515.1 uncultured Collinsella sp. | reverse complement strand
TACACTTCTAGCTTCGTCGGCAGCGTCAGATGTGTATAAGAGACAGGAAGAAGATCGAGGACATCGTGCGCGACGAGATGGACGCTGCCGGCGCCCAGGAGCTTATGATGCCTATCATGGTCGACGCCAAGTTGTGGCGCGAGTCCGGCCGCATCGACGCCTATGGCAAGGAGCTTGTGCGCTTTGACGACCGTCATGGTCGCGAGTTCGTCCTGGGCCCCACGCACGAGGAGACCGTCACGGCCCTGGTGCGCAACGAGCTACGCTCCTATAAGCAGCTGCCCGTCAACCTGTATCACATTCAGGACAAGTTCCGCGACGAGTTCCGTCCCCGCTTTGGCCTGATGCGCGGCCGCGAGTTCATCATGAAGGACGCCTACAGCTTCTCCGCCACGCAGGAGAGCCTGCAGGAGGAGTACGACAAGATGAAGCAGGCGTACGCCAATATCTGCGAGCGCTGCTACATCAAGGCTCTGCCCGTCGTCGCCGATTCTGGCGAGATCGGTGGCGATACCTCCGTCGAGTACATGGCTTTGGCTGACGCCGGCGAGGCTTCGCTCGTCTACTGCGACGATTGCGGCTTCGCTGCCGATGACGAGGCTGCAAGCACCAAGGTCGTCGTGACCGAGGGTCCTGGTGACGGTACGCTCACCAAGGTTGAGACTCCGGGCATGGGCACCATTGAGGCTGTTGCTAAGTTCTTTGGGTTCCCCGAGAACGGCACGCGCAAGTCGCTGGCACTCATCGACGCCGAGGGCAAGCCGGTCGTGGCCATTGTTCCGGGCGATCACGAGCTCAACGATTGCAAGGCCGAGCACGTCTTTGGCAAGGGCTATCGCATGATGACCGACGAGGAGCTTCAGGCGAACGGTCTGCACAAGGGCTTTATCGGACCGGTTAACCTGCCCGATGGCATTCGTCTGGTCTGCGACGAGAGCCTGCGCGAGTCCAAACAGTGGGCCTGCGGTGCCAACGAGGTCGATTATCACTTTACCGGTGCCTGCCCCGAGCGCGACTTTACCGTCGATGAGTGGGCCGATCTGGTCACCGTTGTCGCCGGCGACCCCTGCCCGCACTGCGGCAAGCCGCTCTCCGCTGCCCGCGGCATCGAGGTTTCTCAGGTCTTTCAGCTGGGCACCAAGTACTCCGAGGCCATGGGTGCCACCTTTATGGATGAGGACGGCAAGGAGAAGCCGCTCATCATGGGTTGCTACGGCGTGGGCGTGTCCCGCTCGCTTGCTGCCGTCGTGGAGCAGCACAACGACGAGCACGGTATCGTCTGGCCGGTCTCCGTTGCCCCGTACGAGGTCGCGGTGATTCCGCTTGATCCCAAGAAGGAAGAGTGCGCTACCGTCTGCGAGCAGATTGTTGATGGCCTGTGTGCCGAGGGTATCGAGGTCGTCGTCGACGATCGCGATGAGCGTCCGGGCTTTAAGTTTGCCGATAACGACCTCATGGGCTTCCCGTATCAGGTGGTTCTGGGCAAGCGCGGCCTTAAGAATGGCACCGTTGAGCTCAAGGACCGTGCTACGGGCGAGCGCGAGGACGTGGCGATCGACGAGGTCGTTGCCAAGGTTGCCGAGCTTGTTAAGGCAGCCCGCCGTTAATCGACGATTTCGCTTGTAGTTCGATATGTGGGACGGCCCCGCATTTCTCCAATCGGGGAGATGCGGGGCCGTCATATTATCTTGTAGCATCCTCGATATCTAAAAGGAAAACCCCACAGCCCATGCGAGCTGCGGGGTTTTCCATTATGCCTCCGATGCGAAATAAATCGCTCAGATATTACTGATAATCGACGACGTCGATCCAGTTCTTCAGGAACTCATCGTTCACGTTGCGCTTACGAGCGAGCTCGGAAGCGGCGACGATGCTCGTCCACTGACGCACGACCTGCATGGGCATGTCGGCACGGTCGCAGTAGAGCTCCAGGTAGGCCTCGGCCTGGTCCTTGCTGTTGAGGGCAAAGAGCAGGTAGGTGGTGGCAACGTCGGCAGCAGGGGAGCCCTGGGTGGCGTGTGCCCAGTCGCACACATAGAGCTGGCCGTCGTCGCCGACGATGACGTTGGAGGGGTTGAAGTCGCCGTGGCAGACCTTGAACTCCTTGGTCATGCCGTCCAGACGCTCCTGAAGGTTGTAGCGCGTGGTGGCATTGAGCTGATCAAGGCTGTCGATCATGCGGGCGAACTTGTCGCGCTGACGGTTGAGCAGCGGGGAGGTGTAGCCGTGGATCTCGATCTGGAGGTCGACGAACATCTCGAGGTACTCACCAAAGCGCTGGGGCTCGGCAGTCATCTTCTCGGCAAGGGTGGTGCCCGGAACCTTCTCGGTCACGAGCGCCCAGCCGTTGGCGTTCTCGAGCTGGGAAACCTCGAGAGCCTTGGGGCTGCGGATGCCGCACTCATTGATGCGGGCAAGATTCAAAGCCTCGTTGAACACGTCGGAGACAGGCTTGGTCTCGTTAAAGACCTTGACGATCTTGTCGCCCAGGTCGTAAACGACCTTGTTACCACGGCGGACGAGCTCGGTCTTGGAC
>USPH01000270.1 GCA_900556515.1 uncultured Collinsella sp. | reverse complement strand
CTCGGTATCGCGACGCGTGACGGCAATCTCGCTCGCAAGTTCGAGCGTCGTGAGCGCCGAGCGAGCGTCACCCGCTGCCAGCGTGCAGATGGTCTTAACCGTATCCTCATCGGCCGAGAACTTGCCGTTCAAACCCTGCGGCGCCTCGAGCGCACGCTCGATCAGCGTGGCGATATCCTCGTCTTTAAGATGCTCAAGCTCCACCACGCGACCGCGCGAGAGCAATGCCGAGTTGACCTCGAAGTACGGATTCTCCGTCGTGGCGCCAATCATAATGACGGTACGGTTCTCAACCGCATGCAGCAAGGCATCCTGCTGAGACTTGGAGAAGCGGTGAATCTCGTCGATAAACAGGATGGTGCGGCGGTCGTACGTATTCAGGCGCGTCTTGGCCTCGTCAATCACGCGGCGAAGATCCTTTACGGTACCCGTCACGGCGCTGACCTCGACAAACTCGCTCTTGGTATGGTTGGCGATAATGTGGGCCAGCGTCGTCTTACCCGTACCGGCCGGCCCATACAGAATCACGCTCGAAAGCACGTCGTGCTCGATCGCGGCACGCAACCATGAGCCCTTACCGACGGCCTTTTGCTGGCCCACATACTCGTCGAGCGAATTGGGGCGTATGCGCACCGCAAGCGGCGCATTCTGAAAGGAACGCTCGCGCGTCGAAGCAGAAAAAAGGTCGTCCATAGCCATCCTGTACATCAATCAAAATCGTTGTTGACCAACAGTATACCGAAATGATACGAACTACCGTTCGTTAACATAAGTACGATGCGGAAACTTTAGACCCGGGAACAGCTTGCTCGTCAGCTCGCAGAAATAACCGTCCGTCATACTCGCGATATAATCCACCACGGCTTGATCCTTGTCGTCCTGCCAAGCGTAGGTGCGATCGTAGTAGGAAAGCTGCTGCTCAATGCGCGAAATATGGTGCTTAAAGATATACGAAGACTCGTCGCCTTCGTTTATATCCTGCAGGCAACGGTCGTAGAGCTTTTCGAAGGCCTCGCGCAGCTCCACCTCGGAATCGCCTTCGATACCGCCCTTGCTATAGATCTTCTCGTAGTTCTCGCGCTTGGCTCGGCGGATTTCCTCAAACAGGTCCTCGCTCATCTCGATGCGCGGCTTACCATAGCTGTGCTCAACGATATCGATGGAAGCGTGCGTAAGGATCCAGCTGTTGTAGGCACCGCCCCGGCCATCATCAAAAGCGTCGGGTGACAGCAGGCCCGCCGCGATCGCATCCTGACGGTCACGACCGACGTAGGCAAGAATATCCGAGATGCGAACAACGCAGCCCTCGAGCGTCATGGGACGCAGATGCCCAATTGCGCTATAGCCCGTGGCAATGCAATCCTCAACCGTCTGGTCAAACTGGTCAAAGGAGCTCATGTCCGAGAGCTCAAACACACGCTGCTCGTACTCGCCGTTATGGCATAGCACGCCGTCGAGCGTCTGGAGCGACACGTTGCGGCCGTACAGTGCGTCGAGCACGCGGACCGACTGCACGTTATGGAAAAAATAACGCCCCGTGCGCTCATGATAGATATCGTTGAGGAAGCGCTCGCCGGCATGGCCGAAAGGCGTGTGTCCCAAGTCGTGACCCAGGCCAATCGCCTCGATCAGATCGCAATTGAGCCCCAGGGCGCGACCGATATCGCGCGCAATGCGGGAGACGAGCTGCACGTGCAAACCGCGGCGTGACAGATCGTCATTGCTACGGAAGCTAAAGACCTGCGTTTTGCCTGCATAACGGGTGTACGCCGGAAGATGAAGTATCTTTTCGGTATCGCGCATAAACGCCGGACGCATAAGCGTGCCTTTGTCGGCGGCGCGATCAATACGACGAATGACCTGATCATCGTTGCAACGATACGGGTTAACATAGCCCGAAGCACGATCGGCGGCAATGCGCTCGACAAGTTCGGGCGACAACGCCGAGGGAATACGGTCCATGCGCGCCTTAATGACGGCCGTTTCTTGATTAGATTCCATGGCATGCTCCTTAAAAAGGATGCGCAATCGGTTACAAAGTGCAGCCCACGACCTCGATTATGGCAAAAATCGGCACTAAAAACGGGAGCAATGGCAGGGAGCGCGATTTTGCGATGAGGCAAGCGACGGCAAGGGTCAGGAGCGCAACCGCAAACGCGACAACGCCGCCCAGGGGATCGAAGGTACAAAGGGCAAAGAGTGCCTTGACGTCCCCCATGCCAATGCCAGGAGCGTGGCGAACTCTACGCCAGAGCGACTCGGTAAGCACAAGGCCAAGGTAGACGATGACCGCAAGACCGGCGTGGTCAAGCGCCGTGTTCAAACCGAGATCGAGCCAAACGCCCGCCAACGCCGTCACGGCACATGCGCCGGCAAGCCCATTGGGAAACCGTCGCTCTCGGGCATCAATTGCCACGCCGGCAAAGATGCAAATCCAAAACGGGATATAGACCATCGGACTCCTCCTCGAGCTGCATCGCAAAAGCAAAAACCACCACAAAGGTGCCTGTCCCCTTTGCGGTGGTTTTGGTGGTGGTTATTTGGCGCCTTGCATGAC
>USPH01000269.1 GCA_900556515.1 uncultured Collinsella sp. | reverse complement strand
CGAGATCTGCGCATGTCTCGTGGGCTCGGAGATGTGTATAAGAGACAGGTCTGCCGCCATGGATGCACGCTGCTATCACGGCGAGCAGGGCCGCACGCGCCTGCATGCGCTTGCATTTGGCCGCGGCGATGCGTTGGCGGCGGTGGTGACGGCGTTGCTGCTCATCTGCGTCATCGTCATCAATCTTCAACTTGTTTAGGCGCGATTCGGGCGCAAGAAAGGGGTCCCTATGACCGACAACGACCGCACGGCTCAGCTTGAGCGCGCCTGTTCGTATCTCAGGCGCATTCCGGCGTGGTTTCTGGCCACGACCGATGCAAGTGACGGGCATCAGCCTCGCGTGAGGCCGTTTTCGTTTGCCATGGTCGATGACGGTAAGTTGTGGTTTTGCACGTCGCGCGACAAGGACGTGTGGGCGGAGCTGAGTGCGAATCCCAAGTTTGAGGTATCGGGCTGGAAGCCGGGGGAATGTTGGATCGTATTGACCGGCGAAGCCGCACTTGAGGACGACGCAGTTGCGAGCGACAAGGTGCGTCAAGCGGGTTTTAAGCACATGGTGGGCATTGGCGAGGAACACGAGAGTGCCAACGACGGCCGCCTTGCTTTCTTTTCGGTCCGCAATATTGCCGCGCGCTTCTGTGATATCGACGGCAGCGAGGAGCGCCTGGAGCTTTAACTCTAGGGCAGCTAAAACAGCCCCGACCCAAAAAGACTAGCGTCAGGAGGACACATGGACGGATTGAATACGGTGTTGGAGTATCTGACGTCGGTGCCGGCATGGTATTTGGCGACGAGCGTTGACGGACAGCCTCATGTGCGTCCGTTTTCGTTTGCGCAGATCCAGGATGGCAAGCTGTGGTTTGTAACAGCGCGCACCAAAGATGTGTGGCAAGAGCTGCTGCAAAACCAGCGCTTTGAGGCCACGAGTTGGTGGCCGGGCCATGGCTGGCTCATCTTGCGCGGGCGTGCCGGCTTGGATGACCGGGCTTTAGACGAAATGCGCGAAGCCGGGTGGAAGCATCTAGAGCACCTGGGCGAGCACTATGAGGGGCCTAACGACCTCACGCTCGTCTTCTTTAGCGTCGAGGATCCCGAGGCTTTTATCTGCAATCACGACGAATGGGTGCCGGTCGAGCTCTAGCCGGCTGGCTCATCCTAACAACTTGGTTTTCGCATGGGCGGGCCCCGTATTGCCCGGTGCCGTTAGGAGCGCCGGTCAATACGGGGCCCGCTCCATTTGTCAATTCCTTCAAGCGAATGTGTCGGGAATGTTTCAATGCATGAATATGCAAGCCATTTACGTGTTCATGCATCTTTTGGTGCTAAAGTTTCAACCCACTTCATAACGACCACTGCGAAATGCGCATCGGTGCATAAATCGCAGACAAGGAGTCTGATATGTCATTGAAGGTTGGAATCGTCGGCGCGGCTGGATATGCCGGAGCCGAGCTCATTCGCCTCGTGCTCGGCCATCCCGAGTTTGAACTTGTTGCCATTACGTCCAACGCCGATGCCGGCCAGCCGCTGTCCGCGGTGTATCCGAGCTTTGCTGGCGTGAGCGATCTGGTTTTCACCACGCATGACGCCCCCGAGCTTAAGAGCTGCGATGCGGTTTTTCTTGCCGTGCCGCACACGGCTGCCATGGCACAGGTGCCCGCGCTGCTTGCATCGGGCGTCTCCTGCTTTGATCTTTCGGCCGACTACCGCCTGAACGACGCGTCCGTCTTTGAGACGTGGTATGCCGCCGAGCACACGAGCCCCGAGCTACTCAAGACACGTGCCTTCGGCCTGCCCGAGCTGTTCTGCCAGGACTTGGAGACCGCTGCTTCCAGCCATGCCGCCGGAAAGCCCGTTTTGGTCGCCTGCGCCGGCTGCTATCCCACCGCAACGAGCCTTGCTGCCGCTCCTGCCGTGCGTGCGGGCTGGGTGGCAGAGAACGGCCCCGTGATTGTCGATGCCATTAGCGGCGTGACGGGCGCCGGTAAGTCCTGCAACGCTCGTACGCATTTTTGCAGCGCCGATGAGAATTTGGAGGCCTACGGCGTGGGCAAGCATCGCCACACGCCCGAGATTGAGCAAATCCTTGGCCTGACCGATCGCGTCGTCTTTACCCCGCACCTGGCACCGCTCAAGCGTGGTCTGCTCTCCACGGTGACGCTGCCGCTTACGCCGCAGGCTATCGATACCTTGACCCTTGAGGACGTTGTCGACTATTACAAGCAGTTCTACGCTGGTCGCACTTTCGTGTGCGTACTCGACGCCGGCCAGCAGCCCAAGACGGCTTCGGTCGTCGGCACCAACGCCGCCCAGATCGGCCTCGCGCTCAACAAGCGCGCGGGCGTGCTGGTGGCGACGGGCGCCATCGACAATCTGTGCAAGGGCGCTGCGGGCCAAGCGGTCCAGTGCGCCAATATCGTCTTTGGCTTTGACGAGCGACGAGGCTTGCCCACAGTGGCGTGCCCGGTGTAGCACATTCGATTGTTAACGATTTGGTAGTCGGGCATCGAGTGGGGCGCCACTCTTAAGCCTGTCTCTTATACACATCTGACGCTGCCGACGAAGCT
>USPH01000268.1 GCA_900556515.1 uncultured Collinsella sp. | reverse complement strand
CAGCGTCAGATGTGTATAAGAGACAGCATCGTGGGTGCGGTGCGCGCGATATTCAACGTGAACGTGGGCCTCGGCATCCTTCCGGGATCCATCGTGCTCGCCGTGATGATCCTTCCCACCGTCACGACGCTTTCGATCGATGCCCTGCGCGCCGTGCCGGACAGCTACCGCCAGGGTTCGCTCGCGCTCGGGTACACCCGCTGGCAGACCATCTGGCACGTGGTGCTCAAGTCCGCCATGCCGTCGCTCATGACCGCGGTTATCTTGGGCATGACCCGCGCCTTTGGCGAGACGCTCGCCGTGCGCATGGTCATCGGCGGCATCGAGGCCATGCCGACGTCGCTGCTGTCGCCGGCTTCGACCATCACCACCACGCTCACCACGTCCATGGCGGTCTACGCCGAGGGCTCGGCCCAGGACGACGTCCTGTGGGCACTCGGTCTGCTGCTGATGGGCATGAGCCTCATCTTCATCCTGATCATCCATCTCATTGGCCGCAAGGGGGCGAAGGCTCGTGGCTAGCACGCGCATCCACATCGACGAGGCGAGGCTCGGGCGTGTCCAAAAGCAGGATCGCATCGCCACGGGCGTGCTGACGGCGATCGTCGCCATCGTCATGCTCATCGTCATCTCCATGGTGGCCTATATCCTGTTCGAGGGCATCTCGACGCTGTTCCAGCCGGGCTTTCTCACAGAGCCGTCGCGCGCCAACGGAACGCAGGGCGGCGTGCTCTACCAGCTGTTCGACTCGTTCTACCTGCTGCTGATCACTCTGATCATCTCGGTGCCCATCAGCCTAGGCGGAGCGGTCTTCCTGGTTGAGTACGCGCCGAACGGCCCTATCCGCGACATCGCCTCTACCGCCATCGAGACGCTGTCCTCGCTGCCTTCCATCGTCGTCGGCATGTTTGGCTTCCTGGTGTTCTCGGTGCAGCTGGGCTGGAAGTACTCCATCATCTCCGGCGCCGTCGCGCTCACCATGTTCAATATCCCCATTCTGGTGCGCGTGATTCAGCAGGCGCTCGAGGACGTGCCACAGGCCCAGCGCGATGCATGCCTGGCCATGGGCCTTACCCGCTGGGAGGCCACGCTGCACATCCTGATTCCCGAGGCCATGCCCGCCATCGTGACCGGCATCGTGCTTTCGGCCGGCCGCGTCTTTGGCGAGGCCGCGGCGCTGCTCTTTACCTCGGGCATGAGCTCGCCGGTGCGTCTGAACTTCTTGAGCTTTAACCTGTCGAGCCCCACCTGCGCCTGGAACGTGTTCCGCCCCGGTGAGTCGCTCGCCGTGCACATCTACAAGATCTATGGCGAGGGCAGCCCCGAGGCCCAGCAGATCGTTTGGGGCACCGCGGCGCTGCTGATGATTTGCGTGCTGCTGTTTAACGTAGTCGCCCGTATCGTGGGCAAACAACTGGCAAGGAAGATGACGGCCGAATGAGCGAGATAAATGCAACGCCCGCAACTGAGGCGGCATCGTCCGAGACCCAGGACTTTTTGTCGAGCGTGGGGGAGAGCGAGAAGCGCGTGCGCGCGAGCGGCAAGGCCGTGAGCGACGAGGTCGTGCTCTCCACCAAGGACGTCAACGTGTACTATGGCGACCACCATGCACTGCACAATACGTCGCTCGACTTTCACAAGGGCGAGATCACGGCGCTCATCGGGCCTTCGGGCTGCGGTAAGTCGACCTTCTTGCGTAGCCTCAACCTCATGAATCGCGAGATTCGCGGCTGCCGCGTGGAGGGCGAGATCAACTATCGCGGGCGCAACGTGAACACCAAGACCGAAAACACCTACGAGCTGCGCCGTTCCATTGGCATGGTGTTCCAGCAGCCCAACCCGTTCCGCAAGTCCATTCGCGACAACATCACGTTTGCGCCTAAGCGCCACGGCATCACCGACCGCGACGAGCTCGACCGCATGGTCGAGGAAAGCCTGCGCGGCGCGGCGCTTTGGGACGAGGTCAAAGACAAGCTCGACAAGAGCGCCTACGCGCTTTCGGGCGGCCAGCAGCAGCGTCTGTGCATCGCGCGCACGCTGGCGCTCAACCCCGACGTGATTCTGTTCGACGAGCCCTGCTCGGCGCTCGACCCCATCTCGACGCTGGCGATCGAGGACCTCATGTCATCGATCGTGGCCGACCGCGCCATCGTTATCGTGACGCACAACATGGAGCAGGCGTCGCGCGTGTCCAACCGCACGGCGTTCTTCTACATGGGCGATATGGTCGAGTACGACGAGACTGACGAGATTTTCCAACGGCCCAAGGATAAGCGGCTGAATGATTACCTCACCGGCATGTTCTCCTAGTCCGGGACATGCTTGAGGCCCGCGGCGGCCACGGTTGCCACGGGACTGATTGGAGAGGCGGGTCATCTCTTTTGGGAGATGGCCCGCCTTTTTGTGTCGTGTGCGGCCCGCCTTTTCGCTGCTATTATGGACAACGTTGAATTTCTACGAAGGAGCAGGGCATATGGCGATTCTTTTGGGATGCGATTCCGTCAGCCTAGAGTTTCCCACCAAGCATATTTTCGATAGCGTGACGCTCGGCGTGGGCGAGGGCGACCGTATTGGTAT
>USPH01000267.1 GCA_900556515.1 uncultured Collinsella sp. | reverse complement strand
TCGTGGGCTCGGAGATGTGTATAAGAGACAGGGATGCACGCCGTGCTTGCCAAGCGCGGGGATCTGACATGCCATCTGAACAAAAACACCGAGGGTCGTACCGGCCGCAATCAAGATGATGCCGGCACGTTCGCCAAACTGTGCGGACACGGGCGCAAAACCCATAAAGCTCGCAATGACGATCACATTGTTGAGGACCGGGGCAAACGTCGACCAGAAGTAGTCGCGGTGCGCGTTGAGAACGCCCGAAAACACCGAGCCCAAACCATAAAACAGAATCTGGATGGCAAAGAAACGGAACATGAACGCAGCGGTATCCATGCTGCCACCGTCACCCGAAAGGAACGATTGCGTCCAGATAAAGCCCGGGGCGAACACGGTCCCCAGCAACGAAATGCCACCCAGCACTAAAAGCAGAATGCCGAGCAGGTTGCCCACGTACTCGTTCGAGGCCTCGCGACCCTGCTCACGCCTCACGCCCATGTACACGGGCAAAAACGCCGTCACGAGCATGCCACCCATCACGAGTTCGTAGAGCATATTGGGCAGGTTGTTGGCGACCTGATAGGAGGACGAGAGTAGCGACATGCCGATAGCGGCCGCCATTGCCCACGTGCGGATAAAACCGGTGACGCGAGACACGATAGTCAGGATGGTCATAAGCCCGGCGGAACGACCAACCGTGGAGTAGTCCGACGAGCCCATGTCGTCAGTGTCATCTCGCGACGAAGAAGCTTCGGATGAGGGTGTCTGAGGCGCAGATTCTTTTGCAAAATGAGCTCCGCGCTTCAATTCTTCCTGCGGCATCGCTCAGTCCTCTCTCGTAATCGCGGCAACCGTCGCCCCGCAAAATGCAATTAAATCATCGGGTGCAAGCTCGAGCTGATAACCACGCTTGCCTCCCGAAATAAAAATGGTATCCCAAAGGACGCATGTCTCGTCAATGAGCGTCCGGTAGCGTTTTTTCATACCGACCGGGCTGCAGCCGCCGCGAACGTAGCCAGTCGCCGCAAGCAAATCCTTCACATGCATCATGGCCAAGGACTTCTCCCCCGCGGCACGCGCGGCAGCTTTCAAATCAAGTTCATCGGCAACAGGAATGCAGCACACGACATGGTCGTTGGACGGCGTCACGCAGACCAAGGTCTTAAATCCTTGACCGGGCTCCTCGCCAAGCTGCTCCGAAATCGCGACCCCCAGGCCCACCGACTCATCACCATCGTCTTCGTACGTATGTAGAACATAGGAAATGCCGGCGCTTTCCAGCTCGCGCATCGCATTGGTTTTTGGCGTCTTTACAGCCTTTGCCATGACATATCCTTTCCCTCGCATTCGGACGCAAAGATTAAGTATATGTCCAATTCGGCTGCATACGTCACTTCGGCACAGCAAGCGCCATCGAATCACAAGGAGTCGATGGCGCCCATAAACTGAATCGCCTATTTATTGAGCATCAAGTTGAGCCTGACGCTCCCGGTCACGCCTGAGCAAAGGCGCCAAAAACTTGCCCGTATAACTCTGCGGACAGTCCGCAACCTGCTCCGGTGTGCCCGAAACCACGACGGTTCCGCCGCCGTTACCGCCCTCGGGACCCATATCGATCAGGCGGTCGGCAACCTTGATGACATCAAGGTTGTGCTCAATCACCAGCACCGTGTTGCCCGCATCGACCAAGCGCTGCAGCACATCGAGCAGCTGGCGGACGTCCTCAAAATGAAGACCGGTCGTCGGCTCGTCCAAAATATAGAACGTCTTGCCCGTCTGGCGTCGATGAAGCTCCTTGGCGAGCTTCACACGCTGCGCCTCGCCGCCCGAGAGCGTCGTGGCGGGCTGGCCCAGGCTCACGTAGCCCAAGCCTACATCGTACAGCGTCTGGAGCTTTCGCTTGATCTGCGGGATATTCCCAAAGAAGGCCAGCGCCTCGGTGACGCTCATGTCGAGCACGTCCGAGATGGTCTTGCCACGGTAGGTGACCTCGAGTGTCTCGCGGTTGTAGCGTTTACCGCCGCAAACTTCGCAGGGAACGTAGATATCGGGAAGGAAGTGCATCTCGATCTTAATCTGCCCATCGCCCTTGCACGCCTCACAGCGCCCGCCACTCACATTAAAGGAGAAACGACCCGGCGAGTAGCCGCGCGCCTTCGACTCCGGCGTACTCGCAAACAGCGCGCGAAGATCATCCCACAGGCCGATATAGGTAGCAGGGTTGGAGCGCGGCGTGCGGCCAATCGGCGACTGGTCGATATCGATAACCTTATCGATGCACTCGATGCCCTCGATTTTTTTATACGGACCCACAGGGCGCGTCGAGCGGTGAATGGCATTCGTAAGGGCAGGCGCAATGGTGTCGGTAACCAGGGAGCTCTTGCCCGATCCCGACACGCCGGTAACAACCGTAAGCGTACCAAACTCGATTTTGGCAGTAACGTTTTTGAGGTTGTTGGCTCGAGCGCCCGTAATTTTAAGGCAGCCGCGACCGGGCTTGCGCCGTTCATCAGGCACCCGGATCATTCGTTTACCGGTCAGATAAGCGCCCGTCATCGACTCGGGACCTGTCTCTTATACACATCTCCGAGCCCACGAGACATG
>USPH01000266.1 GCA_900556515.1 uncultured Collinsella sp. | reverse complement strand
GTCAAGAACTCGCCCTGCTTGGCGACGGCCATCGCGGTGCCCATGGTGTCGAAGAAGTCACTCATGAGCAGCGAGAAGGCAACGACGAGCAGCATCGGGTCGGTCAGAACCTTCACGATGGCCATGTTGCCGTCTGCGGTGCTGGCAAACGGGGCGCCAAAGGTCGAGAAGTCGAGCGGTGCGATGAGGCCCTCGGGGGCGTGGGTGACGCCCAGCGGGATACCGGCGATAACGGCGACGATGATGCCGATGAGCAGCGAGCCCGGCACGTTGCGGGAAGCCAGGGCAACCGTCACGATGATGGAGATGATGCCGACGATAAAGGTGGGGGAGGCGATGTCGCCCAGGCCGACGAGCGTACCGGCGCCAGCGGTGATGATGCCGGCGTCGCACAGGCCGATCATGGCGATGAACAGGCCCAGACCCACGGAGATGGCGTGGCGCAGGACCACGGGGATGGCGTCCATAATGGCCTCGCGCAGGCCGCACAGGACGAGCAGCAAGATGACGATACCCTCGAGGAAGATAACGCTCATGGCCACGTGCCAGTCACCGCCGCACATGGTGGTGGCGATCCCCGCGATCATGGCGTTGATGCCCAGGCCCGAAGCGCAAGCGAGCGGGCGGTTGGCGAAGATGCCCATGCAGATGGTCATGATGCCGGCGCCCAGGCAAGTGGCGCAGGCGAGCGCTCCCGCATCGATGCCGGCGCCCGAGAGCACCGCGGGGTTGACGGCAATGATGTAGGCCATCGCCAGGAACGTTGTCAGTCCAGCGCGAAGTTCGGTCCCGATTGTGGACTTGCGCTCGCTGACGTGAAATAGTTCGTCCATGCATACCCTTTCCTTGTTCGGCCCCGAGTTTAGGCCGATTGACACGAACTCACTTACTATATCGCCTTTACAACCTTGCTGTTCCTCACATGTTGATGTTCGGCGCTTTGTAACGGACGGGCGGTATTTTCCGTATGAAAATGTGTGGGTACCGTATACTTAAGCAGTTACAACGACCCCTATGGAGGAACGTATGATTAAAGAGCTCTGCCACGACGAGGCTATTCTGTCCCAGCGTTGCGAGGTCGCGACCGTCGAGGACGAGTCGGTGGCACAGGACCTGATCGATACCATCAAGTCGCTCGACGATGCCGGCTGCCTTGCCGCCAACCAGATTGGCGTCACCAAGAAGGTCTGCGTCTACCTGGACGATGCCGGCGAGCCCCACGTGCTTTACAACCCCCGTCTGGTGTTTGGCCTGGGTGCCAGCAAGATGGAGGAGAGCTGCCTGACGCACGAGGAGGTCACCAAGTCCACGCGCTATATCAAGTGCAAGGTCGCCTTTGATCAGATCGTCGACGGCAAGATGAAGGAGTGCCGCCGCGACTACGCGGGCTTTGAGGCACAGATGATCCAGCATATGATCGATCACTGCCAAGGTAAACTTGTCTAGGGTGACTACAGCACCGCACTTCGTCTCTTTTGGTCCGGGCGTGACATTGTTGTCATGTCCGGGCTTTTGTGTTTAGCGCCTTTTTGTTTGGTGACAATAACCTTAGCAAGAACGTAAGGCAGGGAGGCGCTATGTGCACGAGCATTCGATTTACCGATAATTCTGGCCACATGTATCTGGGCCGCAACCTCGACTGGAGTTTTGACTACGGCCAACAGGTTCGCGTGATGCCACGCGGGTTTCACATTCCGTATTCGTTTATCGACGACACGGCAGCGGCACACGCGGTGATCGGTATGTGCATCGATTACAAGAACTACCCTATGTTCTTCGACTGCGGCAACGATGCGGGGCTCGCCGTGGCGGGTCTCAATTTCCCGGGTTATGCCGAGTATGCCGAGGGCCCTGTCGACGGCAAGACCAATATCGCGGCCTATGAGTTTCCCCTGTGGGTGGCAGCGACGTTCTCGACGGTCGACGAGGTCGAGGCTGCGCTGCGCGATACGGTGATTGTCGCCAAATCTGCAGGAGAGGGGCTGGGCGTGTCGCTGCTCCATTGGATTATCGGCGACAGCCAGCGTAGCATCGTGGTCGAGATGATGGCTGACGGCCTGCATGTATACGACGATCCGGTCGACACCCTTGCCAACCAGCCGACCTTCCCGTGGCACATGGAAAACCTGCGCACCTATATCACAGCCACAAGCGATTTTCCGCAGACGGCGACATGGCGTGGCGCCGAGCTCAAGCCCTATGGCGCGGGTGCCGGCATGCGCGGTATTCCGGGTGATTGCTATTCGCCGAGCCGTTTTGTAAAGGCGGCGTACCTCAATGCCAATTACCCGCAAAAGGAGAGCGAAACCGAAAACGTCGTCCGCATGTTCCGTTCGCTCGAGGGCGTGGTGATGATCGAGGGAGCGTCCAGGATGGGCGATGGCAAGTTCGAGAAGACTATCTATACCGGATGCTTTAGCGCGCGCACGGGCAATTATTACTACGCGATGTATGGGGATCCGTCGATTCGCTACGTGAGCCTGATGGATGCCGAGGGCGCGAGCCCCGATAGGCTCGTGGTTCCCGAGCCGCGTCGTTCGTAGCCGTTAGCTTTACTGCAATGCAAATCGGCCCTGCGTCTCCCGTGAGATGCAGGGCCGCTGTCGTTCAAGACTTTAGTCTGCTGGCCGCGCAGCGGCCAGCTTTAAACCACCCGCTAC
>USPH01000265.1 GCA_900556515.1 uncultured Collinsella sp. | reverse complement strand
TCTGCTTCTGCTGGCATACGCCCATGCCCCAGCCAATGATGGCAGAGGGCTTCGCCGTGGCGTACATCTCGGCAGCTTGGTGGATCAACGCGGGCTCGACACCCGTGATGTCCTGTATGGATTCGGGAGTGTAGTTCTTGATGGTCTCCCACCACTCGTCAAAGCCGTTCGTGTGCTCGGCGACGAATTCCTTGTCGTAGAGGCCATCGTTGACCAAGCAGTTGGCAAAGGCGTTGAGGAACGCAACATTGCAACCGTTCTTGATCGGAAGGTAGAGATCGGCGATACGCGCGGTTTCGATATGGCGCGGGTCGGCGACGATGATCTTGCAACCCTTTTCTTTGGCTCGCACGATACGCCTTGCGACGATGGGGTGCGAATCGGCAGGGTTATAGCCGAAGAGGAAAATGCAGCCCGCATCCTCCATACCGGGGATGGAGCATGACATGCAACCTGAACCAACCGTGTCCATCAGACCGAGGACAGTAGGGCCGTGTCAAGTACGGGCGCAGTTGTCCACGCTGTGGGTGCCGATGCACGCACGCGTAAACTTCTGCATGACGTAGTTCGCCTCATTGCCGCCGCCTCGCGAAGAGCCGGTGGTCATGACAGCGTTAGGACCATATTCGTCAATTATGGCCTGCATCTTAGATGCGGTGAAATCCAGTGCCTCGTCCCAGCTTACGCGCTCAAGATCCGCGCCCTTGGTGCGGCGGATCATCGGGTGCAGTACGCGAGGAGTCAAGATCTTGGTGTCGTTGATGAAGTCGTAGCCGCTCATGCCCTTAAGGCACAGCTCGCTCTGGTTGGTGATGCCGTTGAGCGGTTCGGTACCCACGACCTGGCCATTTTGGACCAAGAGGTTAAACTGGCAACCGGCGCCGCAGTACGGGCAAATCACTTTATGCTTCTCCATGACACCCTCCTTCCTTTCTCTGCTACCGAATACTCGGTACTTATTTGACAATCATTGGGCCTGTCGCCCGACGCTTACGCCTCGTTTTCGATGGTGGCGCGGGCACGCTCGGCAGTCAGTTCCGCCAGGCGCTCCTCGTCTACCAGGGTGAGGCCCTTGGTCGGGCACGCCTCGGCACACGCCGGACCGCCGGGACGGTCCACGCACAGGTCGCACTTGAGCACGAAGCTCTTGGTCTGCGAACCCACGCGCACGTCACCCATCAAGACGGGGACCTGCGTGGTCGCCACGCTCACGGCACCAAAGGGGCATGCCATGACGCAGCTCTTGCAGCCGATGCAGTTGTCCTCGTTGACGCCGATGCGATGGTTCTTTGGATCAAAGAACAAGGCGCCCGTAGGACAGGCCTTCGCGCACGGGGCATCCTCGCAGTGATGGCAAGCCACCGGTGCGGAGATCTCGTACGTACGCGTCACGCGCAGGCGCGGCGCGGCGATGTTACCGGGGATGTCGTGCGCCTCGATACATGCCGCCATGCAGGTTTGACACCCGATGCAGCGCGAAGAATCGGCTACGACTCGCTTATTACCCATGTTGTTCACTCCCTCCTGAATCCCTTGCCGGAGAGACCCTGTCGACGTTGCCCCGGACCGCCCGTGATCCGGCATCGGCGTATCGAGTGCATGCGGCGAAACAGGCACTTCGATAGAATTCCTCCAACGATATACAGGTTAAATATACGCAGTTGCAGGTGGCAAACTTGAGCATAGGCCCTGCAATACGGGTGTATTGCAGGGGTTTTGGCAGGTTGGAATTATTCTCTAGAAGCTATAAAGGTGAGTGTATTACATGCGTACGCTGCAGAGATTTTGACGCGCTCTTATTTTGGATGTACTACGTTTGTATTCGCGTTAATGGTTATTTACTTGAGTGAAATAAAGTAATGGTTATAAGATTCTAAGATGTTGGCACTTACCGCATTTGACCGACTATATTGCACGCTAGCTAAGGGAGGGCAGTGATGTCATCGACGCAAAAACGAGCCATCCTGCAGGTGCGCATTCGCGAAGAGGACAAACAGCATGCCGAGCGCCTCTACGACGCCATGGGCACATCGCTTGCCGAGGCCGTTCGTCTTTTTGTCGCGCAGAGCATTCTCATGCGCAAGCTTCCCTTTCAGCCGGTCGCCGTGCGCTCAAAGGACGGCACCGCCGCCTATGGATCGCTCAAAGCATATGGTGACCCCAATCGCCGCGCCGAGGAGCGCAATGCCTGGATTGAGTACCTTGCTACAGAAAGCGACGATTCGATTTTGGGTCCCGAGGAAGTAGATATCCATGAGTAGCACCATCATCGACGAGACCGTCATCCTGCGCTACCTGCTTAACGACGACGAGGTCCTGTCGCCGCGCGCTGCCAAGGTCATCGCCACGCGCACCGCTCGTGTCTACCCCGAAATCATCACGCGCGTCGTGGTCACGCTGCGCGACGTCTACAAGGTCCCGCGCGTGGAGATTGCGACGGCCATGTCCAAGCTGCTCGATGACGTCATGGTCGACGAGCCCACCGTTATCGCCCTTGCCATCAAACTCTTCGGCAAGACCCATATGGACTTTACCGACTGCCTCCTCGCAGCCCGAACCGCCATCTACAACGATGATGTCGTGAGCTTTGGCAAGCCCATCATCCAAGGCACGATCGATTACCGCCGCAAGCGCCAAACCGCGGCCGACGCTCGCGACCGCGCCGCCGAAGCCCGCAGTCACAGCACCGACTCCACCATCGACAAGCTCCGCCAC
>USPH01000264.1 GCA_900556515.1 uncultured Collinsella sp. | reverse complement strand
ATGGTCCGCACGTAATACCAGTCGCCCACACAGCCCGACAAATGCAAGCCGGCCGCCAGGTAGCACAGCAGCGGATAGCCCGAAAACGCAAACCCCAGGGCAAGCGCCGCCGTCACAACAACCGTCGGCGCCAAGCAAACCGCCATGTACCGCCGGCGCGAATACACAACGCCCTCGGCGCAGGCATAGATCATCGCCGTCTCGCGATTCGCCCCAAAGGTCACCTTCGCGCCCGCAGGCGCCAGCAGCTTAAAAAACACACCGTGCACCAGCTCGTGCACGGCGAACGACGCCATTGAGATCGCAGCCAAGCCGACTATCCAGCCCACGACAGCCATCCAGCCGCCCGCGTCAGCCGCATCCAAGTCCGCAGGCCCGCCCATCAGCATAAACACCGGCACCAAGCACACGGCAAATGCGCCGAGCACGGCCATCCCCCACACAAAGCAGGCGTGCAGAAAATCCTCGTCTTCAAACGCATGTATGTTGGAAATCTCATTCATAGCATCTTAGGATAGCGCCCCTGCCACGTACCCGTCCGCATGTGCGATAATGTCGAACGATATGCACGAATTGACCACCGCGTCGCCAAGCCTTGCGCCCGGCCGCGCTCTCACCATATGCGAAGGAGTCCCATGGCATCAAAATACTCCATGAACGACCGTCCCAGCTGGCCTCGCCGCGCCATCGTTACCGCCGGCGAGCCCTACGGCAACAAGGGCCTTCACTTTGGCCACGTCGGCGGCGTCTTTGTCCCGGCCGACTTCTTCGCCCGCTTCCTGCGCGACCGTCTGGGCCGCGAGAACGTCATCTTCACCTCGGGCACCGACTGCTACGGCTCGCCCATCATGGAGAGCTACCGCAAGCTCAAAGAGAACGAGGGCTACGACAAGTCCATTAACGAGTACGTCGAGTCCAATCACTCCCGCCAAGCAGCGACCCTCAACAACTACAACATCAGCTGCGATATCTACGGCGGCTCGGGCCTTGAGCCGGCTGCGCAGATTCACAACGAAGTGACCGCCGAGATTATCGAGCGCCTGCATGAGCAGGGCACCATCTCCAAGCGCTCCACGCTGCAGTTCTACGACGCCAAGGCCGGCACGTTCCTCAACGGCCGCCAGGTGATCGGCCGCTGCCCCATCCAGGGCTGCAAGTCCGAGAAGGCCTATGCCGACGAGTGCGACCTGGGCCACCAGTTTGAGCCCGAGGAGCTCATCGCGCCCAAGAGCCAGCTCACCGGCGAGGTGCCCGAGCTGCGCCCGGTCGACAACCTCTACTTCGACCTGCCGGCCTACCTCGACTTTATGAAGACCTATACCGCCAAGCTCGCCCAGAACCCGCAGGTTCGCTCCGTGGTCTCCAAGACCATGGAGGAGTGGCTGCTGCCGGCACAGCTCTATATTCAGAACAAGTTCCGCGAGGCCTTCGACGCCGTCGAGGACCAGCTGCCCGAGCACACCGTGCTGGAGCCCGAGGGAAACAAGAGCAGCTTTACCGTCACCTTCCCCAGCTGGAAGGAGCGCGACGACGCCCATGCGGTGCTCGCCAACGGCGGCGTGCGCTTCCGCAGCGGCAAGGCGCTCGTGCCCTTCCGCATCACCGGCAACATCGACTGGGGCGTTCCGGTGCCCGAGGTCGATGGCGTCTCCGACGTCACCTGCTGGTGCTGGCCCGAGAGCCTGTGGGCGCCCATCAGCTATACGCGTACCGTGCTCGCACGCGATGCCAAGGCCGCCGGCGTGACCGAGGGCGTCGCCGCCCAGGATGCCGCCCTCATGGGCGAGCCCGCTGCCGATTCCACGCAGGTACCCGCTCCCACCTACCAGCACAGCTCGCTCGACTGGCGCGACTGGTGGTGCTCTGACGACGCTCAGATCTACCAGTTCATCGGTCAGGACAACATCTATTTCTACTGCATCGCTCAGACCGCCATGTGGGAGGCCCTGGGTTGGGACCTTACGCAGAGCACCGTCAGCGCCTGCTATCACCTGCTCTACATGGGCAAAAAAGCCAGCTCGTCCTCGCAGACGCCTCCCCCGCCGGCAGACGACCTGCTCAACCACTACACCTGCGAGCAGATGCGCGCGCACTGGCTGTCGCTCGGCCTGTCCGAAAAGCCGGTGAGCTTTAGCCCCAAGGCATACGACACGCGTGTGACCGGCAAGGACAAGGACGGCAACGAGGTGCGCGCCTGCGACGACAAGCGCGTTATCGACCCCGCCCTTAAGGAGAGCGCGCTGCTGACCGGCGTGTTCAACCGCCTGGCCCGCAGCTGCTTCTACGGCGTCGCCGTCAAGGAGGGCGACGAGAGTCCCTATCGCAACGGTTGCATCCCCGCCGGTGCCGCTTCTGACACCGTGGTCGAAGCCGCCCAGCAGGCAGCTCTCGCCTTTGAGCAGGCCATGTACAAGTTCGAGACGCACCGCGCGCTCGCCGTATGCGACGACTACCTGCGTGCCGCCAACAAGCGCTGGAGCGACGCCTCCAAGGCCGCCAACAAGCTCGAGGGCGAGTCGGCCAGTGCCGCGATGACGCAGGCCCTCGTCGACGCCTTTACCGAGCTGCGCGTGGCGACCGTCCTGATGCACGGCATCGTCCCGGCCGGCTGCGAGCTCATCTGCGAGTACTTCGACGTCGACCCGGTCGCCTTCTTTAGCTGGGATAACATCTGTCTCTTATACACATCTGACGCTGCCGACGAAGCTAGAAGTGTAG
>USPH01000263.1 GCA_900556515.1 uncultured Collinsella sp. | reverse complement strand
GAGATCTCGGCGGCGGGGTAGATGAGCTGGGCGTTGCTCACGCGGAAGTTAGGGATAAAGCAGACCTTCATGACCTCGTTGACGCGCGGGTCGTTGTTGATAACGTCGGCCACGGAGTTAATGAGGCGGATGGTCTCCTTAGCAAAGGTGTAGCTCGAGGCAGCCTTGCCGCTAAAGATGAACGTCGTCGGCGTCACGTGGAAGTTGGGATCGGCGATGCGACGGTTGTAGATGTCCATCACCTTCATGATGTTCATGAGCTGGCGCTTGTAGGCATGGAAGCGCTTTACCTGGACATCGAAGACGGTGTTGGGGTCGATGACCAGACCGGTCTCGGCCTTGACGTAGGCGGCCAGGCGCTCCTTGTTGGCGCGCTTGGAGGCACCCACGGCCTTCAGGAACTCGGTGTCGTTCTGGAACTCCTTGAGCTTTTCCAGCTCAAAGGCGTCCTTGAGCCAGCCGTCGCCAATGGCCTCGGTGACGAGCTTGGCGTATGTGGGGTTGGCCTCGGCAAAGAAGCGACGGTGCGAGATGCCGTTGGTCTTGTTGTTGAACTTCTCCGGCATGAGCTCGTAGAAGTCGTGCAGCGTCTCGCGCTCGAGGATATCGGTGTGCAGCTGGGCGACGCCGTTGACGGAGTGGCTGCAGATGACGGAGAGGTTGGCCATGCGGACCTGGCCGTCCCACAGGATGGCGGTCTGGCGCAGACGCTCCTGCCAGCCCTCCTGCGTGGTGTCGAACGACTCGTGCCAACGACGGCTGATCTCGTCGATGATCTGGTACACGCGGGGGAGGAGCTTGGAGAACGTGCCGATGGGCCACTTCTCCAGAGCCTCGGGCAGAATGGTGTGGTTGGTGTAGCTCACGACCTGCGTCACGATGTTCCAAGCGTCGTCCCACTCGAGCTTCTTCTCGTCGATGAGGATGCGCATGAGCTCGGGGCCGCACATGGCAGGGTGGGTATCGTTGGTATGGATGGCCACAAACTGCGGCAGCAGCTCCCAGTTCGCGCCGTGCTCCTTCTCAAAGGTGTCGAGCAGGCTGTAGATGCCGGCCGAGACAAACAGGTACTCCTGCTTCAGGCGCAGCAGACGGCCGTGCTCGCCGGCGTCGTTGGGGTAGAGAATGGCGCTGATGGCCTCGGCCTCGGCGCGCTCGGCATCGGCCAGGGCGTAGTCGCCGCGGTTGAAGGCCTCCAGGTCAAAGTGCTCCTCGACCGGCTCGGCGGCCCAGACGCGTAGCTTGTTGACGGTCTCGCCGGCATAGCCCACCACGGGGATGTCGTAGGGGACGGCCAAGATGTCCTGCGTGTCCACCGTGCGGTAGAACGTGCGGCCGTTCTCCTCAAAGCCCTCAACATGGCCACCAAACTTAATGGTCACGGCCTTGTCCTGACGACGGACCTCCCAGGGATAGCCGTGGGTTAGCCACTCGTCGGTGGCCTCGACCTGGCTGTCGTTGACGATCTCCTGCTTAAACAGGCCGTAGCGGTAGCGCATGCCGTTGCCGTAGCCGGCAATGCCCTCGGCTGCCATGGAATCCAGGAAGCATGCGGCCAGACGGCCCAGGCCACCGTTGCCCAGAGCCGGATCGGGCTCCTGGTTCTCGATGACGGACAGGTCAAAGCCCATGTCGTCGAGCGCCTCGGCGACCATGTCGCGCACGCCAAAGTTGAGCAGGTAGTTGTCAAGCAGGCGGCCGATCAAAAACTCGATCGAGAAGTAGTACACGCGCTTCTTGCCCTCGGCGGTGGCGCGGGCGTCGCTCTTGGTGGCAACGGTGCGCGCCTTCTCGGCCACGAGCTTGGCCAGGGCGTTAAAGCGGTCAAGGTCGCTGGCGGCCTCGACGCTCTTGCCGCTGATGCTCATGACGGCATCGCGATAGAGCTCGGTAAACTCCTGCTTGTTGTCGAAGATCTTATTCATACGTTCCTTTCCCCCGGGGATGTTTCTCCCGGAACGGTTATGACTTGTATCCTACGCCCCCGCGGGGCGGGTGATTGCAGCGGTAACGCTTTTGTTACGCTTTCTTGGCAGGAGCCTTAACAGCAGCTGCCTTGGCCTTGGGAGCAGCCTTTTTAGTGGCTGCCTTTTTGGCCGTGCTGGACTTGGCCGAAGCCTTGGCAGCGGGCTTGTCAGCCTTGGCCTTAGCCGGAGCCTTCTTGGCGGCAGCCGCGGGCTTGGGCTTTACCGTCGACGTGCGCTTCTTGGGCGCAGCCTTGGGCTTCTCGACCACAGGCGGCTTGTAGCTGCTGGGGCCACGGCGCTTAAGCACCACGCCTGCCAGACCGGGCACCTTGATCTCGATGGAGTCCATCTGCCCGTTCCAGGGATAGGGCTCGCTCGAGCAGGTGTAGGGCTCCTCGCCGGCGTATCCGCTGCCGCCGAACTCGGGACGGTCGGAATCGAAGATGACCTCCCAGTCACCCTCGCGCGGCACGCCCACGCGGAAGCTCTCGTAGCTCGCCGGGTCAAAGTTGATCAGGATCACCAGGTCGTCGTCGACGTCCTCGCCCTGGCGCACAAAGCTCACGATGGACTGCTTGGAGTTGTCCGCATCGATCCAGGTAAAGCCGTCGTCGGTGTAGCCGCGCTCGTACAGGGCGGGCTCGGCGGTGTACAGGTGGTTGAGCGCCTTGATAAACGCCTGATGATGCTTGTGGGTCTCGTACTCCTCGGTCAGGAACCTGTCTCTTATACACATCTGACGCTGCCGACGAAGCTAG
>USPH01000262.1 GCA_900556515.1 uncultured Collinsella sp. | reverse complement strand
GCGCATGTCTCGTGGGCTCGGAGATGTGTATAAGAGACAGGAGCATGGCGGCGACGGAAGACTTGTTGCACACGGCGCCCGAGGTGTAGGGGAGCACGAAGCGATTGAGCATGACGGACACCCCCTGAACGAGCGGGACGAGGGTCAGCAGGGTCGCAGCGATCCACAGGACGACCTTCGCCGCACCGGGCAACGGAAACAGGCCCAGAACCGCCACGGCGGCAGGCACCGCCATGGCGACCGGCTGCAAGCGGGCGAGAAGCGGGCGGTAGCCGGCGTAGGGCTGGCGGCTCAACAGGTCGGCACGCGGAGAGTCGTAGTGGGCGACCACGACAACCGGGCGGTTGCGAGGTGAGGCCAGCGGGCCGGAGGCGCGATGGCAGGCAATCACGTTCTGGGACAGGCCGCCGCCTCCGATCTGCGGAAAGCTCATGCGCCCGGTGCGCTCGAGGAAGTAGACGGCGCAGCAGGCGATAACCAGGAGCGTGCCCACGACACCGAGCGCGCCACCGAGCCCCATGAGCACGCAGGACACGAACATCGCGATGCCCAGCGCGGCCGAAGCCACCTTACGCGAAGCGCTCGCCGTGAACTCCTGGACCTCGGGCTCGAACCCGTGGTTCGAAAAGATGCGCGCGATCGTGTCGGCCGCCGCACGCTCCTCCTCGCTGCAGGCGGGGGTGATGCCGACGTTCTGCAGCAGATGGTTCAAATATTTCTGAGTGTTCGCCATGAGGGCTCCGCATCATATCTATCGTGTGCTGCGGGCATAGCTGTCCCGCATTTTGACCGTATATAGTCGAGAGTATAGCGCGGTGCGCGGTGCGCGGGGCCGCTCGAGGTCCAACCAACCCGGGCATCGGACTGTTTCATCCCTCTATCTCCATATCGCGTAGAATGAATGTTCGTATCTTCTCGTCCACGCGAAAGGGGTGCGCATGGAGGATAGGAACGGAGCTTTTCCAAGCTCCTTGGAGCACGGTTATCCACGCAGGCTGCTCAACCTGCTCTTCATCCTCAACACGAGCGTCGAGCCGCCGACGACCGACGAGATCATCGGCGACTCGGACCTGGGCTATGGATCAGGTTCTCGTGATTCCGACCTCAAGAAATTCAAAAGGGACCGCGACAAGCTCGCCCAGCAGGGTTTCCATATCGTCGAGATCACGGGCGCCGGCGGCAGGCAGAACGAGCAGAGCACGTGGACCGTGGACCGGCTGAGGACGCATGCCGAGCTCGGCCTCATATCCGCCTCGGATGCAGAGATTCTCGCCCACGCGGTCGATGCCGCCACCGAAGGGGGGACGAGCCCCCTCATGCCGGCCTTATCGTCCATTCGGGCGCGTCTACGGGGTCGAATCGACGTACCCCCGCAGCAAGACACCGCGCGTTCCATAGACCCGCGCCTGTCGACTATATGGAACGCGTGGTGCCTGCGCCGGGCCTTGCCCTTCGACTATACGGACTCGAAAGGAGATTCCCGCCCCCACTCCGTCGAGATCTACGGACTGTTTTCGCAGTCCGGTCACGGCTATTTCGTCGGCCGCGACGTCGAGGACAACGCCATCAAGACGTTTCGCTGCGACCGGGTGCGCGCGACGCGCAAGCCGGCAGGGGCCTATGACATCCCACAGGGGTTCTCCATTCGTGACTACCGATTCCTCCCCTTCGACTTCTCCGGATCGGGGCTGGTAGACGTGTCGTTCTCCTTTCCCCATACGCTCGGAGCAGCGGAAATCGAGGACATCACGCATGGACGCGGCGCGATCGTTAGCGGTCCTCACGATGTTGTCACGTGGAACATATCCGTACGCAGCATCGATGCGGCGGCGCGGTTCGCACTCGCCCACGCCTCCGCGGGCATGAGGCCCGCCTCGCCCAACGCCCTCGTCGATGCATGGAACGATATCCTGAAGGGAGCCGTCGAGACCTATGGCTAAACCATCCGACACGCTCAAACAGGACGAGCTGCTGCGCTGCAGCCTTCGCCTGCTCGAAGACCTCACGGCAGCACCCGGGCACCGCATGACGCTCGACGAGGCGGGCACCGCGCTCGGCATCAACCCGCGGCAGGTTTCCTATGTGATCGATTGCGTCGGGTCCCTCTCCAACCTCAGCACCGGAACGCGGTCCGGCGTCTATATCGAGCACGACGACATCGTCTTGGTCGGCGATGCCTCGCTGCTGGCCCCCCGCCGCCTCGACCTTAACGAATCCCTTGCGCTGGCATGCGTCCTCGATAGCCTCTCGGTCCCCGAGGACGTGCGTGCGCGCGTGCAGGCCGCGCTCTGCCCCGTCGACGAAACCGCGCTGGATGCCTCCCCCTTTGCCGAAAGCGGGGAGCACGGCGACTTTCTGCTGCCCATTACGGAGGCCATCGGCTACGGCATCCGCTGCCGCATCTCGTATCGGTCCCAAGACGACCCCGTCGCTGTCCCGCGGACGGTCGACCCGATCAGAATCGAGCGCACGGGACAGCACGCCTATCTGATCGCCTGGGACATTGACAAGGACGGCATGCGCCGCTACCGACTGGACCGGATCGCCGAAGTCGTCCACACGGATGATTCCGTGGAGCAGCATGCGGAGGAGGGACTCGCGGTAGCCGACAGCATACGGGCCCACGGGTCCATCGCGACGGTGCGCGCGGAGAGCGCCGCGGAGCTGCTCTGCCCAGGATGGGCCGGACTGTTCGATCTCTGTCTCTTATACACATCTGACGCTGC
>USPH01000261.1 GCA_900556515.1 uncultured Collinsella sp. | reverse complement strand
ACGAGATCTGCGCATGTCTCGTGGGCTCGGAGATGTGTATAAGAGACAGTCTTCGATCTCCACCATACACATCCGGCAGGCGGCGATCTCGTTGATCTCCTTCAGGTAGCACAGGTGCGGAATCGGGATGCCGGCTTTCCCGGCGGCCTCCAGGATGGTCGTACCCGGAGCCGCTTTTAATTCGCGGTCATTGATTTTGAACCTTACCATTTTTCCACTCGACCTCCCTTGAAGCTTCCATAACCGAAGCAATCGCAGCGCAGGCAGCGGCCCGCCTCCTGTACAGCCTCTTCATGGGTCATACCGCACTCGATACAATCAAAGTCACACTTGCGCTCGCTTGCCTCACGCTCGCTGGGATTCACGCGGCCTCGGGGGCGCAGATCCGAACACAGGGGCGCGGAAACTTCCACATCCACCGTGATCTCATGGTGGAAGCCCAGATACTCATCGATGTTGGCCGCAGCAGCCTTACCGGCCGCAATGGCGCGGATGACTGTCGCGGGACCGGTAACGCAGTCTCCGCCCGCGAAAACAGCCTCCATATTGGGCAGCTGGGTATCCGGACGGGCAACCAGAGCGCCGCTGCGCTGCAGCTTCACGCCGGCCTCTTCCAGACCATGCGATTCAATCCCCTGACCGATGGCTACGATGATGGTATCCGCCGGCAGACGGACAGGCTCCACACTCGCGGTATTCGGCCGGGGACGGTTGGCCTTGTCATGCTCACCGATGACCTGAGGCTGTGCCCACAGGGCGGTCACATGATGGCCGGCATCCTCTTCGATCCGCAGCGGCGCATGGAGGGGCAAAATCTCAGCGCCCTCGGCGATGGCGCCTTCCACCTCCTCCGCCTGGGCCGTCATATCCTCCTGCCGTCTGCGATAGACACAGGTGACCTTCTTGGCGCCCAGACGGATGGCGCTGCGAGTGACATCCATGGCGACGTTGCCGCCGCCGACCACGATGGTGCGGCCGGGCATGGCTTCGGCGGTGCCGCCATTCTCCTGCTGCTCGGCGACGCGGCGCAGGAAGCCCACGGCCACGGACACGCCCTCGGCGTCCTCACCCGGGATGCCGGGCAGGCGGCCGCCCTGGCAGCCAATGGCAACGTAGAAGGCCTTAAAGCCCTGCGCGCGCAGCTCGTCGAGCGTCACGTCGCGACCGACTTCCACGCCATAGCGGAACTCGGCACCCATCAGGCGAATGACCTCAACCTCGGCCTCGATAACATCCTTCTGCAGCTTAAAGCTGGGAATGCCGTAGGTGAGCATGCCGCCCGGACGCTCGTTCTTCTCGAACACGACGGGCCTGTAGCCCTTCTCGGCCAGATAGAAGGCACAAGACAGACCGGCCGGACCGGCACCGATGATAGCGATCTTCTGATCGAAGCCGCCGGCACGCGTCGGAGTCACCACGGGCGGGACATAGCGGGTCGCTGCGTCCAGATCGCGCTGGGCGATAAACTTCTTGACTTCGTCGATTGCCACGGCGGCGTCCACACGGCCGCGGGTGCAGGCATCCTCACAGCGGCGGTTGCACACGCGGCCGCAGATAGCGGGCAGCGGGTTCTCGCGCTTGATGAGCGCCAGCGCCTCGTCATAGCGGCCCTGCGCCGCAAGCTTTAAGTAGCCCTGAACGGCAACATGCGCAGGGCAGGCCGTCTTGCAGGGAGCGGTGCCGGACTCATGCGTCTCGATGCGGTTGTCGTTGCGGTAGTTGGGCGACCACTTGGTGTGGTCCCACTTGGTGGCATCGGGCAACTCCTGGCGCGGATACTCGGGCACCTGTCCGCCGGCCTTTTTGCTGCAGAGCTTCTGGCCCAGCTTAGCGGCGCCGGCCGGACACACCTCAACGCAGCGACCGCAGGCCACGCACTTGTCCTTCTCGACCTTGGCGACATAGGCCGAGCGCGACAGATTGGGCGTGTTGAACAGCTGCGAGGTGCGCAGGGCGTAGCACACGTTGACGTTGCAGTTGCAGATAGCGAAGATCTTGTTCTCGCCGTCAATGTTGGTGATCTGGTGCACAAAGCCGTTGTCCTCGGCCTGGCGCAAGATGTCGTAAACCTCGTCGCGGGTCACGTAATGGCCGCGGTCGGTCTCGACCACGTAGTCGGCCATATCGCCCACGGCGATGCACCAATCGGCCGGGTCGTCGGCGCAGCCCTCGCCCATCACGCGACGGCTCGCGCGGCAGCTGCAGGTGCTGGCGGCATATTTGCCATCGTATTTGTCAAGCCAATGCTCGATATGCTCGATCGGCACCGAGGTGCTTGCGGCGTCGATGGCCTTCTCGACCGGAATGACGTGCATGCCGATACCGGCGCCTCCGGGCGGCACCATCGGCGTGGCGCGGGACAGCGGCCCCTTGGACGCCTGCTCAAAGAACTTGGCATAGACCGGATGCTCCTCGAGCTGGCTCACGCGCATGTTGAGGAACTCGGCGGAACCCGGCACCAGCATGGGCAGTACCCACTGCTTGGCGCGCTCGGGGTTTTCCCAGTTGTACTCGAGCAGACCCGTGTAGCTCATGTCGTCGAGCATCTTCTCGATATCGGCTTCGGGCATGCCGGTGAGCTTGACCATCTCGGGCAGCGTATAGGGACGACGCATCTTCATCTTGCAGAGCACTTCGGCCTGCTCGTCGGTTGCGGCCTCGGCAAACGACCAGTACTCGTAGCCCAGCAGCTCGTCGCGATGCAGCAGACGGTTGGTGCAGTGCTCGCAC
>USPH01000260.1 GCA_900556515.1 uncultured Collinsella sp. | reverse complement strand
AGGACCAGAAGGTCATGGGCTTGGCCATCGAGCGCGGCTGCGCCATCGTGGTGCTGCTCAACAAGTGGGACCTGCTCGACGACGACCGCAAGCGCGAGGCCTGCATGGAGACCGTCGACCGCCGTCTGGGCGTCATGGCTCCCTGGGCCCAGTACCTGCGCATCTCGGCCCTGACCGGCCGCAGCGTCGAGAAGATCTGGGGCATGGTCGACGCCGCCGAGAAGACGCGCTCGCAAAAGATCAGTACCTCGCGCCTCAACACGTTCCTCACCGACCTGCGTGAGTTTGGTCACACCGTGGTGGACGGCAAGCGTCGCCTGCGCATGCACTACGTGACCCAGACGGGGGTCAACCCGCCGACGTTCACGTTCTTCGTCAACCACAGCGACCTGGTCAACGACACCTACCAGCGCTACGTGGAGAACCGTATGCGCTCGACCTTCGATTTTTCTGGCACGCCCATTCGACTCTTCTTTAGGAAGAAGGAGCAAAAGGATGCTTAATCCGATCCTGCTGACCGCCATCTGCGCCGTGGTCTCGTTCTTTATCGGAGCGATTCCGTTTGGCCTGATCCTGGGCCGCGTGTTCAACCACACGGACATTCGCAAGGCGGGCTCCGGCAACATCGGCACCACCAACGCACTGCGCGTCGCCGGCCCCAAGGTCGCGGCGCTCACGCTGTTGCTCGACTGCCTTAAGGGCGCCATCTGCGTCCTTATCGCGCGTCCGCTCATCGCGAGCGTGGGCTATGGCTTCCCCGTGAGCATCATGGCTCCCGGTGCCGCCGGTGACTGGATGCTCGGCGTCATTTGCCTGGCTGCCGTGTGGGGACACATCTTTTCTCCCTACCTTAACTTCCACGGCGGTAAGGGTATCGCCGTGGGCCTGGGCGTGATTCTTGCCTGGTACTGGCCCATTGGCCTGTCGCTGCTGGGCATGTTTATCGTGGCCGTCGCCATCACCAAGTTTGTGTCGGTGGGCTCGCTCGCCGCTGCCATCGGACTTCCCATCGCTGCCTGCGCGGTCTTTCCGTACAGCAGCCTGGGCCTCAAGTTTTGCATGGCAATGATCGGCATCACCGTGGTGTGGGCCCATCGCTCGAATATCCAAAAGCTCATGGCCGGTAAGGAGTCCAAGCTCTCGTTTACCAAGCGCGTCACCGAGCCCGACGATAAGTAGGAGAGAGTCATGAATGTTGCGCTGATTGGCTCCGGCTCCTGGGGAACCGCCGTCGCCGGCCTTGCCGCCGCGCGAGCCGAGCGCGTGATCATGTGGGCCCATAGCGAGCAGACGGCCGCCGGCATTAACGGCGAGCATCGCAACCCCCGCTATCTGGTGGACTACGTGCTGCCGGAAAACGTTGTCGCCACGACGGATTTGGCCCAGGCGCTCGACGGCGTCGAGGCCATCATCTTTGCCGTGCCTTCGACGCACCTGCGAAATGTCTGCCACCAGGCGGCGCCATTCATCGCGGACGAGACGCCGGTTCTGTGCCTCACCAAGGGCATCGAGCCCGAGTCCGGCCTGCTCATGAGCGAGGTCATCGCCAGCGAGATTGGTAACGAGACGCGCGTGGCGGCGCTTTCGGGCCCCAACCATGCCGAGGAGATCTGCCGCGGCGGACTTTCTGCCGCCGTCATCGCCAGTGAAGACCAGCAGATAGGGGAGACCTTTAAGGACTTGCTCCTGTCCACGGCCTTCCGCATCTACCTGTCTCAGGACATGACGGGCGTCGAGGTTTGCGGCGCCATGAAAAACGTCATCGCCATCGTGTGCGGCATCTCCGCCGGCTCGGGTGCGGGCGATAACACGCTCGCCCTCATCATGACGCGCGGTCTGGCCGAGATCAGCCGTCTGGTACACGCACGCGGCGGTCAAGCCATGACCTGCATGGGTCTTGCCGGCATGGGTGACCTCATTGCCACCTGCACCTCGGAGCATTCGCGCAACCGCACCTTTGGCTACGAGTTCGCCCATGGCGTGTCGCTCGACGAGTACCAAGCGCGCACGCATATGGTGGTCGAGGGTGCCGTCGCGGCCCGCAGCGTCAGCGAGCTTGCCCGTTCACTGGGCGTAGACATTCCGCTTACCTTTGCCGTGGAGCAAACGCTCTACAACGGTGTTACTTTGGATAGGGCGCTCGAGATCCTCACCGACCGCGTCCCCTCTCAAGAGTTCTACGGACTCGCCGACTAGCGCAGAAAGGCTACTACCATGGGTTCCATCAAAATCGCTCCGTCCGTCCTTTCGGCCGACATGGCCAACCTGAAGGGCGAGCTCGACAAGATCGCCGGTGCCGACTACGTGCACTTCGACGTCATGGACGGTCACTTTACCGGCAACCTCACCTTCGGCGTTGACATCCTTAAGGCTGTTAAGCGCTCCACCGATGTACCGGTCGACGCGCACCTGATGGTGTCGAACCCCGACGAGACGGTCGACTGGTACGCCGACGCCGGTGCCGACATGATCACCGTGCACTATGAGGCTTCGACGCACCTGCACCGCACGCTCACACATCTGCAGCAGCGCGGCGTCAAGGCCGGTGTGGTGCTCAACCCCGCCACCCCCGTGTGCGTACTCGAGAGCATCATCGACGTCGTCGATATGGTGCTGCTGATGAGCGTGAACCCTGGCTTTGGAGGCCAGAGCTTTATCCCCGGTACCATCGCCAAACTTCACGAGCTTACGGCCTGTCTCTTATACACATCTCCGAGCCCACGAGAAATGCGCAGATCTCGTATGC
>USPH01000259.1 GCA_900556515.1 uncultured Collinsella sp. | reverse complement strand
AGATCTACACTTCTAGCTTCGTCGGCAGCGTCAGATGTGTATAAGAGACAGGACCCGATTGCGCTCGCGCATGCGTGCTGGGAGATCGGCAATATGCATGCGCCGCTTTTTCGAGGCGATTCGGACGAGTATACCGTGCGCATGTATACGCCGGTGCAGCCTGTTTTGGGCCGCATGCTCCGGGGCGTCGAGGGCGTTCGGCTCTCGACGGTTACCCGTGAACTCGATTCGGACCGGCGCTTTGCGTCGAGTGCGGCGGATGCCGTTGTGAGTATGGCACCAGACTTTACGATCGTAAAGAAGGCGCGCGGTTAACGTGCGTATAAGTAAGGCGGACTTTGAGAGACAACTATTCAAAGTCCGCCTTTCTGTTGATGAGATGCTGTGGGGGAGCATATGGGTCTTGAAGGAATCAAGCTGATTGCATGCGATTTGGACGGCACGTTGCTGCATCCGGGGGAGCGCGAGCCGCGTTCCGAGGCCTTTGAGCTCATCGATGAGCTGCATCGTCGCGGTATCGTGTTTATGCCGGCGAGCGGCCGTCAATATGCGAGCTTGCGCTATCTGTTTGCCCCGGTGGCCGATGAGCTCGCCTATGTATGCGAAAACGGAGCCCTGGTGATGAGCGAGGGACGTGCCGTTGTCAAGCGTTCCATGGAGCGTAGCCTTGCTATGGATATCGCGAATGCCGTGGTTGCGTATCCCCATGCCGACGTGACCCTTTCGTGTGAGGGACACCTCTACACCATGAGCGGCAACGATGCGTTCGTCGATCATTTGCGCTATGAGGTCCACTGCGATGTGGCGGTGGTCGCCCGCCCCGAGGACATCGACGAGGACGTCATTAAGATTGCCTTCCAGACGCCCGAGGTGGATCAGCCGGCGGCCCTGGAGTATTTTGAGCGCCTCTTTAGCGACCGTGTTGACGTGATGACGTCGGGAACCGAATGGACGGACTTTATCGGCTTTGATTCGGGTAAGGGTTCCGCGCTTGCCGATTACGGTCGTGCCCTGGGTATTTCGCCCGATGAGATGATGGCGTTTGGCGACAATGAGAACGATCGCGACATGCTCAACGTCGTGGGCCATCCCTATCTGATGGAGAGCTGCAACCCCTCTATGCGTGGCATTAACGACCGCGTCCGCTACGTGCGCACGGTCGAAGAAGAGCTGCGTCGTCTACTTGCTGAGTAGACATTTGGGACATGTCTAGGAATCTACTTTTTGCTGCAAAGTGCGGAAAGGTGGATTTTAAGGCATGTTCCAAACATCTACCGGCAGTCGGGGCAGAGACCCTCGAAGATGGTGTAGTGCGACGTGACGTGCCAGCCGATTTGCTCGGACGCTTTGGCGTCGAGCTGGGCATCGAAGGGGAGCGGTACGTCGATGACGCGGCTGCATGAGGTGCAGATGATATGTGCGTGCGGCTCGATCGTGCGATCGAAGCGGCTGCCGCCCGGCGTCTTGATGGAGAGGATCTCGCCGGCGTCGGCCAAGAGATTGAGGTTGCGGTAGACCGTACCGCGGCTGATTTTGTCATCCTGCGCGCGCACGACGTTGTAGATTTCGTCGGCGGTGGGATGGTTGTAGCTTTGGCGCACGGCGTCAAGAACCAGCTTTCGCTGCCTGGTATTCCTTCTTTGCACCGCCATGCGCCTCGCCTCTTTTCTATCAACGGTCGTAGGTAAATGATACCGTATTTAGCACACAATACTAATAATGAGGACTGAAACCGTCTTCATTGGCAAGTGGGGCTCGGGCCTGGGCATCTACAAGGCGAAAACGTGTTCCCATGCGCTCGTAGGAGGCATGAAGTGCCTCGAGATGAGATAGGATGTCTGCCGGAGCTCCCTGTATCTCCATCTCGACTGAGCCGTCTTCCATGTTACGCACCCAGCCGGTGAGGGAGCGTGCCTGCGCGAGGTTGGCGTTGGTAAAGCGAAAGCCAACGCCTTGGACTTGCCCCGCCCAGCGCAGGAAATAGCGCAGGGGAGTGTCTAGAGTGGCCTTGTCGCTTGCGAGCACAGTAAGTCTGCGGCGCAGCTCGAGCTCGACGTTTGATGGTTTTTGAGGTTCTCGACTGCAGCCGGTGACGCTGGAGAAGAACGTATCGAAGAGACCCATCGCTATGCCTGCTTGCCTGCGTCGGCCGGGAAGATAATGCCGGCCTGCTGGCGCACGGCATCCATGATGCGCAGCGAGACGAGCGTGACATCGCGGTAGTGGCCAAGCTCGTGGCGTCCCGCCGGGGTCTCCCAAATCTCTTCCTTAACGTTATCGATGCCGCAGATGGCGGTGATAAAGTCTGTGAGTTCGTATTCCATAGTGTTGCTCGATTTGGGCAGGTCGAGCACGCGGCCGTTCTCGCCCTGTTCGCGCGGTGCCTCGGTCGCCGAGCCGCGTACGACGTCGCCGCGATAGTCGATGCGGACGTTGCGGGGCGTGGACAGATGGTCGATCTGGATAGTGCCACGCTCGCCTTCTATCTGCGAGGGCAGCAGGTCATTCGTAATTTTGGAGTGCGCGAGCTCGACGGAGATGCGGCCACCGCCGTAGCTGGCGAGGATGGAACCGCAGCCGTCGATGGGGCCGTGCGTGAGCTGTCGCGTGGTGGGGTCGAGCAGAGTAGTCATGCTCGTAAGGCCGGAGGGCATGCCGAAAATCTCGACCATGGGCTCGACGGTGTAGACGCCAATGTCCATGAGGGAACCCGATGCCATATCTGTCTCTTATACACATCTGACGCTGCCGACGAAGCTAGAAGTGTAG
>USPH01000258.1 GCA_900556515.1 uncultured Collinsella sp. | reverse complement strand
GGCGCAGGCTGATCGGTCAGCTCGACCTCGGACGGAGCATCGTCATCAAACTCAAGCCCGCAGGCAAGGCGGACCTTATGCTCAATCTCGTCGGCGCAATCGGGGTGTTCGCGCAGGAAAGCCTTGGCGGCCTCGCGGCCGTTGCCGAGCTTGTCCTCGCCATAGGCAAACCAGGAGCCCATCTTCTTGCAGATGCCGCACTCGACAGCCATGTCCAGAATTGAGCCCTCCTTAGAGATGCCCGTACCGTACATGATGTCGAACTCAGCAGAACGGAACGGAGCCGCCACCTTGTTCTTAACGACCTTGGCGCGCACGCGGTTACCGATAACCTCGTCCTTAAGCTTAATGCTGTCGATACGGCGAATGTCGATACGCACCGAAGAGAAGAACTTAAGGGCGCGGCCGCCCGTCGTAGTCTCGGGGTTGCCGAACATGACGCCGATCTTCTCACGCAGCTGGTTAATGAAGATGCACGTCGTGTTGGACTTAGACAGCGAGCCGGCGAGCTTGCGGAGCGCCTGGCTCATCAGGCGAGCCTGAAGACCGACCGTAGTGTCGCCGATCTCTCCCTCGATCTCGGCACGCGGGGTCAGCGCGGCGACGGAGTCGACGACGATGGCATCGATGGCGCCGGAACGCACGAGCATGTCAACAATCTCAAGCGCCTGCTCGCCCGTATCGGGCTGGGAAATGAGCACCTCGTCGATATCCACGCCGATGCGCGCGGCATACGTGGGATCAAGCGCGTGCTCGGCATCGATAAATGCCACAACGCCACCCATAGCCTGGGCCTCTGCCAAAATCTCGAGCGAAAGCGTAGTCTTACCGGAGGACTCAGGACCGTAAATCTCGACGATACGTCCGCGCGGCACACCGCCGATACCCAGAGCGGCATCGAGTGCCAGAGCGCCCGTAGGGATGGCCTCGACCTCGAGCTCGGGACCACCGTCGCCGTACCTCATGATGGAACCCTGGCCGAATTTCTTCTCGATCTCGGCCTTGGTGGTGGCGATCATCTCATCGCGCTCTTTACCCGTCGTGCGAGCATGAACGGTACGTACGGGACCTGAATTCTTGGCCATGAATAGCCCTCCTCTTAACAACCTGCATCGATAATAAACGAACGGCTGTTCGTGGTCAACCGTTCAGGCCAATCATATGCAGGCGGTCTTTCCAAAACCCAACCAAACGCCGACCAAACACTGACCAAATGCTTGACCACAAAGGACCAAATATGAACAAGGCAGGCAAAAATACATCTACAACCAGCACAAACGCCAAATGAGCCTAAGGTCCCTATCTCCACAATTAAGGGGCTCGAAGGCCCCTTAAAACACGTCTATTCCATAGAGTTGAGCACAAGGGCAATGCGACCCAATGCCTCCGTGACCGCATGGGCACGAACACACGAACGGTCGCCCTCATAGTGGCAGCGCACAGAGTCCACAACCGGCACGCCCCCATCGGCGGAACGATGCGCCCAGCCAATATAGAAAGTGCCCGCCGGATCGTCCTCAGTGCCACCGCCGGGGCCGGCATAACCCGTTGCGCTCACTGCAATATCGCTCTGGTACAGCTCCAGCGAACCCACCGCCATCTCGCGCGCGGTCTGATGCGACACCGCGGTATAGCGGTCAAGCGTCTCCTGCTCAACACCAAGAACGCGATGCTTAATCTCATCGCAATAGGTCACCGCACCGCCACGCAGCACCGCCGAGGCGCCCGGGATATCGGCAATCGTCGAGGCGATCATACCCGCCGTCAGCGACTCAGCCGTCGAAACCGTCACGCCCCGAGCGCTCGCGCGCTCGACAATATCACGCGCCAGCTCCTCGTTATGTGCGGAAATCTGCTCAAAAGAGTCCGTCATACCCACCAGGACCTAGACCGAAAAGACGATCTTGCGGCAGTTCCAGAAGTACTGGGCGCCCGAGATAACGGTCAGGACAACGGCAACGGCGTACAGGAAGCGCGACACCGAGTAGATGCCGAGCGTTAGCGCCACCGGGCCAAGGTGCAAGCCGGCCATAGCAAAAACGCACAGGTAACCGCAAATGGAGACCATCGTGGTTGCCGTCTTGTACTTGCCGAGCTTATCGGCCGCAACGACCACACCGGCCGCACTCGCGACCATGCGAAGGGCGCTCACCAGAAGCTCACGGAACAGGATAATGAACACGGACCACACGGTCACTGCGCCAAAATCCAAGAACAGCAGCAGGGCCGAGAACACGAGCAGCTTATCGGCGATGGGGTCCAAGAATTTACCGAAGTCGGTGATCTCGTTGCGCGAACGCGCCAGATAACCGTCGACCTTATCGGTGCACGACAGGATCACATACAGAATGAAGGCAGCGGCGGCGAGCGGGCCGTCGAAGGTGCTCCAATCCGTACCGGCAACACTCGTGTGAGAAAGCGCCGACACGATCATGAACACCGGGATAAAGACGATGCGAACGCACGTCACGATGTTGGCGGGCGTCCAGACACTCGTCAGTTCCTTATTACTCTCGTTAGCCACGACGCTCTCCTACTCCACAACATGACCGATAAGCTCGTAGCAGAAGCTATCGGTAAACTCGACGGTCAGAATATCGCCCACGGACGCCTCGCTGGCGTCCAGATGCACCGCGCCATCGGAATCGGGCGCCTGGAACCAGGCATGGCCGATCAGCTCGGCGCCATCCTCGGTCTCTTCGATACCGTCGACGATTACCTGGGCGCGCTCGCCCACATCTGTCTCTTATACACATCTCCGAGCCCACGAGACATGCGCA
>USPH01000257.1 GCA_900556515.1 uncultured Collinsella sp. | reverse complement strand
TTCGTCGGCAGCGTCAGATGTGTATAAGAGACAGACATCGCGATGGGTGTTATCGCTGCGGTGCTGAACATGATCATCATCATGGTTCTCGGCGACTACACCGCTCCGCAGGTCGAGAAGTCTCTGGGTATGCCCGGTGTTTCTCTTCCGCACGGCTTCACCACCGCTTATGCGCCGATCGCCATGCTCTTCAACTGGATTTTTGACCACATCCCTGGTCTCAAGGACATCAACATCAACGTTGATGAGCTTCAGCAGAAGTTCGGCATCTTTGGTGAGCCCATGATCATCGGTACCGTCATCGGTCTCGTTATCGGCTCCCTTGCGTACTGGAACGGTGCTGACATTCAGACTTCTCTGGTCAGCGTTCTTACCACGGGCGTATCCCTCGGTGCCGTTCTGGTTCTTATCCCGAAGATGGCTGCCCTGCTTATGGAGGGCCTGATTCCGATCAGCGACTCCGCTTCCGAGTTCGTCCAGAAGCGCTTCAAGAACCGTGGCAAGATCTATATCGGTCTCGACTCCGCCGTGGGTGTTGGTCATCCGACCACCCTTACCATCGCCTACATCCTGGTGCCGCTGATGATCGTTCTGGCCGTCGTGCTCCCGGGCAACAAGGTCCTGCCTTTCGCCGACCTTGCGGTTGTTCCCTGGATGTTCGTGCTTATTACCCCGATCGTTAACAACAACGGGTTCCGCGGCATCCTGATCGGTATCGTTGTTCTTGCTGTTGGCCTGTACATCGCAACCGACCTCGCTCCGCTCATTACTACCGCCGCCAACAACGTCGGGTTCGACGTCGCCGGTGCCACCGGTGCTGCTGATACCATGATTTCTTCCATCTGCGACGGCGCAAACCCGCTCACTTGGGTTATCACTCGCCTGAATGGTTGGCTCGGTTATCTTGGTGCCGGTATCGTTGCCGTGGTCGCCATCGCCATGGCCGTCTGGAACCGCGCTCGCATCCTCAAGGAGGCCAAGGCCATGCATGAGGTCGAGGCGTAAGTTATCCTACAAAGCTGGTTTAACGCAGGGCTGATTTTATCGGATAGGACCTGGCGCGTACGAACTGTGTGCGCCAGGTCTTTTTGAAACGGGGCGCTATGAAGACGACGTATAGCTATCTCAAGCGTTATTTCTTTATCGAGGTGACCTTGACGGGAATGGTGTGCCTAGCGGCCCTTGTTGTGTGCCCCTATCTTGCCTATAAAGGCATTGTGCCCGGAATCATGATCGTTTTGATGGTTCCCGCCGCCTATCAGGTGTGGAACACCTTCATTGCGATTGCGAATCCTGAAACGGTTGAAATCGATGAGGAGGCTATTTCTTTTTCGGCTTGGGGGAGAACCGACCGATACGCGTGGAGCGACGTAAGGTCGTTTCGCGTTAGGGAGTTCCCTTCTGCTGGAAAGATGTACATCAGGATCAACGACAGCAGTCTTTTCAAGGGACGTTATTGGCTCCAGACTCGTGTCATGACCGATGGCAGGGAGCTATTCCAGAGGATCTGCGATCTGGAGTTCAGAATTCATCCGGATACGCTTAAGGCGCGCGCTAGGAGGGTTAACTCCGAATACCTCGAAGCCGAGGGCGCTTCCGGCGGAGATCGGCCGAAGAGCCGTCGCCACGATCGCAAGGGCAAAAAGCGCTAAGGACAATTCGAATGGGGTGATTTTGCCCCCATGGCAGCTGCATTGGGAAAAGCCGGAAAATCAGGAGGGAAAGGAATGTTTGACGCACAAAAGAAGGACGTTTTGAACGCCGCTCTCAAGCTCGACCGTTACGGTCTTATCGCGCTGTCGGGAGGGAACGTGAGTTGGCGGATGGATTCCGGAGAGGTTCTTGTCACGCCTTCAGGCATGATTTATGACGAGATGGTTCCTGAGGACATACTCGTTGTTGACCTCGAGGGAAACATCATCGAGGGGGAGCGTAAGGCTTCCGTGGATACCGAGGCCTTGCTGTATATCTATAAGAACATGCCGCAGGTAAACGCCGTGATTCATACGCATCAGCCTTATGCCACTGGTTTGGGTCTTGTTATGGATGAGCTTCCCTGCAATCTGTCGACCATGGCGAATGCGACCGAGGGACCGGTTGCCGTTGCGGAATATGGTGATCCGGGCAGTCTCTCCATGGGTGTAGAGGCTGTAAAGGCGATCGGCGATCGGCTCGCAGTCGTCTTGAAGCACCATGGCGTCATTGCGGTGGGTCGAGATCTTCGGCAAGCGCTGTTCTCTTGCGTCTATCTGGAGGAGGCGGCAAAGACCGTTTCCGTGGCGCTTTCGACGGGCATGCCTATGGCGACCATGACCCAGGAGCAAATTGACGAAGCCGTCGCCGTGTTCCATCGATATGGGCAAAAGCCGATCGACGAAGAAGAATAAGACTTGACCGCGGTCGTTAGACCTTGGAGTCGTTATCTGAAAGGAAGGAACCACCATGCTTGTCAACCTTCGTGACATCTGCGCCATCGCCGAGCAGAACAACATGGCCATCGCGGCGTTCAACACGCCGAGCCTCGAGGCCGTCCGTGCTGCGATCGACGCCGCCGAGGCCACGGGCTACCCCGTGATCATCCAGCACGCCGAGTGCCACGACGACATCACGCCGCTCGACGTCATGGGTCCCGCGATGGTCGCGCTTGCCGAGCGTTCGACCGCGCAGGTCTGCGTGCACCTCGACCACTGCGAGGACCTGTCCTACATGCGCCGTGCGCTCGAGATGGGCTTCAACGGCGCCATGTTCGACGGCTCCGCGCTTCCCTACGAGCAGAACGTCGCCAACTC
>USPH01000256.1 GCA_900556515.1 uncultured Collinsella sp. | reverse complement strand
CATCCGTGGAGGGCGCCACCGGCGCGGCATCGCCCTGCTCGTAGGCCTCGCCCGCGGCCGTGGCCTCGGCCAGGCGCTCGGCCTCCTGGTCCTTAAGCGCGGCCATGAGCGAGCGGATGCGGATGCGCGCGGCGCCCAGGTTGGACACCTCGTCAATCTTGAGCACGGTGTAGATCTTGCCGCTGGCCTCCAGGATCTCCTGCACCTGATCGGTGGTCAGGGCGTCCAGACCGCAGCCGAAGGAGTTGAGCTGGATCAGGTCCAGGTCGTTGCGCATCGTCACAAAACGGGCGACGGCGTACAGGCGGCTGTGGTACATCCACTGGTCGACGACGCGGATGGGGCGCTCGGGCTTCACGAGATGCGCGAGCGAATCCTCGGTAAAGACCGCAAAGCCAAAGCTCGAGATAAGCTCGGGCAGGGCGTGGTTGATCTCGGGGTCGTTATGGTAGGGACGACCGGCGAGCACGATGCCGTGACCGCCGTGGTCCTCGACCCACTTAAGAGCCTCCTCGCCCATAGTCTGGATGTCCTCGTGGAAACGCGCATCGGCCTCAAAGGCAGCGTTGACGGCGGCATCGACCTCGGAGCGCGTGATCTTGGGCCCACGCACGCGGCCGCGACCAGCTTGCGCATCGGCCACACGGTCGACGGCGAGCACCTGGTACAGACGGCGCTTGAGCTCGGTCTTGTCGTGATAGGGCACAAACGGGTACAGGAACTCGATGTTCTGCTCGCGGATCTCGTCGATGTTGAGTGCCAACGCCGTGGGGTAGCTCATGACGATGGGGCAGTTATAGCAGTTGCCGGCGGTCGGATCCTCCTTGCGCTCCCAGCGCACGCACGGCATCCAGATGAAGTCGACATCGCGGTCGATAAGGTTCATCACATGGCCGTGGCTCATCTTTGCCGGGTAGCACACGCTCTCGGACGGCATGGACTCGATGCCCGCCTGGTAGGTCTTTTTGCTCGACTGGTCGGACAGCTGCACGCTAAAGCCCAGGCGCGTAAAGAATGCATGCCAGAAGGGGTAGTTCTCGTACATGTTGAGCGCGCGCGGGATGCCGACGGTGCCGCGCGGGGCCTCGTCGGGGCTCAGCACCTCGCGGTTAAACAGCAACTCGTTTTTCTTTTTGAAGAGGTTGGGGGCCTCGGTCTTCTGCTTCTTGTGGCCGGCGCCCTTCTCGCAGCGGTTGCCGGTGATAAAGCGCCTGCCGCCGCCAAAGTCGTTGACGGTAAGCTGGCAGTTGTTGGAGCAGCGGCCGCAGCGGACGTGCTTTTGCGTCACGGTGAGGTGCGCGATGTCCTCGGCCGAGAGGATGGTCGAGGTGCCGTCGGCGCCGGCGCGATCGCGGGCGAGCAGAGCCGCACCGTAGGCGCCCATGCAGCCGGCGATGTCGGGACGCACGGCATGAACGCCGGTGAGCTGCTCAAACGCGCGCAGCGTGGCGTCGGACATAAAGGTGCCGCCTTGAACGATCACCTGGCTGCCGATCTCCTTGGAGTCGCGCAGCTTAATGACCTTGAACAGGGCGTTCTTGATGACGGAATAGGACAGGCCGGCCGCGATGTCGCCCACCGTGGCGCCTTCCTTTTGCGCCTGCTTAACACGCGAGTTCATAAAGACCGTGCAGCGGCTGCCCAGGTCGACCGGGGCCTTGGCATGGATGGCAGCGTTGGCGAACGCGCGCACGTCCATGTTCATGGACACGGCGAAGCTCTCGATAAAGCTGCCGCAGCCCGACGAACAGGCCTCGTTGAGCATGATGTGCTCGATAACGCCATCCTTGACGCGCAGGCACTTCATGTCCTGGCCGCCGATGTCCAGGATAAACTCGACGCCGGGCAGGAACGCCTTGGCGCCGCGCAGGTGCGCGACGGTCTCGATCTCGCCGGAATCGGCCTTGAGGGCCTCGATGAGCAGCGCCTCGCCATAGCCCGTGGTGGTCACGTGGCCGATGGTGCAGCCGGCAGGGATGTGATTGTAGAAATCGGCCATGATGACCTTGGCCGTGCCCAGGATGTCGCCGTTGTTGTTGCCATACCAGGTATGCAGCAGCTGGCCGTCCTCGCCTACGAGCGCGGCCTTCATGGTGGTGGAACCGGCGTCGATGCCAATAAACACGCGGCCGGTGTAGCCGTCGAGCTTGCCCTTGGGGACGACTTCCTGGTCGTGGCGGGTTTTGAACTCGGCAAAGTCCTCGTCGGTGGCAAAGAGCGGATCTAGACGCTCGACCTCGGCACCCTGCGTGTCACCCAGGGCATCGATGGCCTCGATGAGCTGCGGGAACGTGCTGAGTTTATTGGACTCGTGCGCCATGGCGGCGCCGCTCGCCACAAACAGGTGAGCGTTTTGGGGCACGATGCGGTGCTCCTCGTCCAGGTTGAGCGTAAGGTAGAAGCGATGACGCAGCTCGGAGAGGTACTGCAACGGGCCACCCAGGAAGGCGACGTTGCCGCGGATGGGACGGCCGCACGCCAGGCCCGAGATGGTCTGGGTCACAACAGCCTGGAAGATGGAGGCGGCCACGTCCTCGGGGCGGGCGCCCTCGTTGAGCAGCGGCTGGACGTCGGTCTTGGCAAAAACGCCGCAGCGGCTGGCAATGGGATAGATAGTGGTGGCGTTGGCCGCGAGCTCGTTGAGGCCGCTCGCGTCGGTGTGCAGTAGGGTTGCCATCTGGTCGATGAACGCACCCGTGCCGCCAGCGCAGGTGCCGTTCATGCGCTGCTCGATGCCGTTGTCGAAGTAGATGATCTTGGCGTCCTCGCCGCCCAGCTCGATGGCGACATCGGTGGCCGGGATAAGGG
>USPH01000255.1 GCA_900556515.1 uncultured Collinsella sp. | reverse complement strand
ACGCCACAGCAGATACGAATAGGCGTAGGCAGCTCCGGCCGAACCAAACGCCAGAGCCGCAATCACCGCGGCGACGACTTCACTCGAAAGCACGCTGCCTGCCACGCCCATCACAATCAGGCCAATACCCAGCACCATAAAGCAGGCGCCGCCAAAACGCTGCGTACGGTGCCAGTTCTCGGGATCGGCAAGCGCCCAGGGTGTCTTGATACCGAGCGTATAGTTCTGCTTCACACGCGGCAAGTAGTTGCCTACGCCGATGAACAGCAAACCGACAACACCGGAAATCAGCACGTTAACCGAACCGACCGCCGGCACCACGCCCCAGACCGTAAGCTCTCCCAGCCAGCTTATGGCGCACATGAACAAGGTGAAGGCGATTACGAAGCCCTGGTAGAACTTGCCCGAGGTTCGATATGCCTCACCTTTGGGGTCGATGCGCGGCACCACGCAGAACATTGCGAGAAGCGCCAGAGGCAGCACGCCGAGCGCGGAGGCCATCCAGCTAGGACCCCAACCGTCGACGGCGCCGTTCGCGCCCCAGTGCGTGGGAATCTGCGCAGGCAAGCTCGGCATCACCATGAGGTGCGCTACGACATTGGCGACGCACAGAGCGACCAGCGCAATCCACACGCGCGACGATACCCCCGTGGGGTGAATGCCCTTGTTTTCGTTATTCATCCTTATCACCTTCCGTGTTTGTAAAACCCATAAACCAGCCAATCAAATCCTGCATGACGGTGGTGTTTAAGCTGTATACGATGTTTTGGCCATGGCGCTCGTCGGTCACCAACCCGGCGTTTTTGAGCGTCGCCAAGTGATGGCTCAGCGACGGCTTACTGATATCGAAATGCTCGGCAAGCTCCCCCGCCGTGCAATTGCCCTCGCGCAGCAACTCCAAAATGCGCCGTCGCGTTGGATCGGCAAGCGCCTTAAAACCCTCTCCCGGCATAAGACCTCCTCTCATCATCTCTCATAACGCGCACACTATACTCGATATTTAGATGTTTGTCTAACTATCTAATCTCAATGCTTCAAACCACATCAAAGTAAGCGCCGTCGCAACCTATGGGCGATTACCTATAATGGCAATAGCTAAAACACGATTCGCTTCCCCATCGGAGGATATCCATGACCGAAACCATAGCCGCTTCACCCATCGAGACACGCGACACCAAGCTCGAGATCATCATGGGCCGCGAGGCACTCGATAAGCTCGCCGATGCTACGGTGTTGGTGCTCGGCTGCGGAGGCGTGGGCTCCAACTGCTGCGAGGCACTCGCCCGCGGCGGCATTGGTCATTTCGTCATTCTGGACAAGGACATCGTCGCGCCCAGCAATATCAATCGCCAGGCTATCGCCTTTCACAGCACCATCGGCAAGCGCAAGGTCGATGTTATGGAAGCCATGATCCACGACATCAATCCCACCGCCACCGTTATCAAACGCACCGAATACCTGCTGAGCGACAACATCGACGAGTTCTTCGCGAGCGTTTTTGAGCAGACGGACGGCAAGCTCGACTACGTCGTCGACGCCATCGACACCATCTCGGCCAAGCTCACCATTGCCAAATATGCTCAGGACCACGACATTCGTTTGGTTAGCTCCATGGGCGGGGCCAACAAGCTCCATCCCGAGTGCCTCCGCTTTGCCGACATTTTCGATACGGTACGTGACCCCATGAGCCGCATCATGCGCAAAGAATGTAAGAAGCGCGGAATCAAGAGTCTGCACGTGCTGTTTAGCTGCGAGGAATCGGTTAAGACCCAACCCCGCGACCCGTCCAACATCCACGAGCGTACCGAGTTGGGTACCGCTAGTTTTATGCCGCCCATCATGGGTCAGATGATTGCCGGCGAGGTTATCCGCCAGATCAGTGGACGCGGCACCGAGCGTGTGCGCGCCGACGGCCAACGCCTGGACTAGCGGAGTGCGCCGAGATGGAGCCCCGGTTATTTGATGCACACTGCCATCTTGATTTGATGGCTCACCCGGACGCCGTTGCCGATGAGGCGACGGCACTGGGCTTGGGCCTATTTGATTGCGGCGTCGACCCACGCGACTTTTCGGCCGCAAACGAGCGCGCCCGTCGCCTACCAGGCATCATCGCTGGCGTTGGGCTCCACCCCTGGTGGCTCGCCGACGGCCGCTGCGATCCTGCCGAAGTCGATCTGCTTTGCGAAGTTGCTGCCCAAGAGCGCTACATCGGCGAGGTGGGACTCGACTTTTCCGCACGCTTTGCCGGAAGTGAGCCGCTACAAATACAGGCATTTGACCGGCTCTGCGATACACTCGTGCAGCATCCTCTTACCGGGCGCGTGATATCAATTCACGCCGTTCGTTCGGCAGGAGCCGTACTGGACGTCCTCGAATCGCATGGACTACTCATCCCAAACCCCGACTCCCCCGTTATCATCTTCCACTGGTTTAGCGGCACTTCGGACGAACTCGTCCGCGCGCGTGATGCGGACTGTTATTTTTCCGTCAACCAGCGCATGCTCGCCACCAAACGTGGACGCGAATACGCCCGACAGATTCCACTCGACCGTCTACTGCTCGAGACCGATGCGCCAGCCGAGCCAAACACAGAAACAAGCGCACAGTCGCTCATCAGATCGCTCACATGGACCTCAGAACGCATCGCCTCACTCAAAAACCGCGACGCAGAGTGCATCGAGTCGGCAGTTTTAGCAAATGCGCACTCTGTTTTTGACCTTCGCTAGCCCCGGTGGGCAAAAAATGCCAAATATGAGTACTGTTGCAAATCTGTCTCTTATACACATCTGACGCTGCCGACGAAGCTAGA